>CAXNGR010000198.1:0-6976 GCA_964201265.1 Verrucomicrobiaceae bacterium | reverse complement strand
TGGCGAGGCCACGCAGGGCTTCCTTCAAGTGCTGAGCAAGCATGGCGATGCGAAGCGCTGGCAATGGCAGCCGCCTGCGGGCTCGAAATCGACCGGCAAACGTCGCTCGCTCTCGAATTGGATCACGGACGTCGATGACGGCGCGGGGGCATTGCTGGCTCGCGTGATCGTGAACCGGTTGTGGCAGCATCATTTCGGCACCGGTTTGGTGCCCACGCCGAATGACTTTGGCAAGACCGGCTCGGCCTGCACGCAGCCGGAGTTGCTCGATTGGTTGGCGGCGAAGCTCATCGAAAACGGATGGAAGCTGAAACCGATCCACAAGATGATCCTCAGCAGTCGTGCCTGGCAGCAAAGCAGCGTCCGCGATGCGAAAAAGGAGGCCGCCGATCCCGCGAACGGCCTTTTCATGAGCTTCGTGCCGCAGCGCCTGGAAGCCGAAGCGATCCGCGACTCGATGCTGAGCGTGAGCGGCGTGCTGGACAAGACGATGTTTGGCCCCGGCACTCGCGATGAGAACAGCAAGCGCCGCAGCATCTACTTCAACATCAAGCGCAGCCAGCTCATCGGCAGCATGGTGGCCTTTGACCTGCCTGAGCCGCTCGTGAGCCAAGGCGCACGCCCCACGACGACGGTCGCTCCACAGGCGCTCGTGCTCATGAACAGCCCGCAGGCGCGTGCGTGGGCCGATGGACTCGCCAAACGCGTCTCCACCGCTGGCGATGCCACCAAGCAGATCACCATGATTTATCGCCTCTGCTTCAACCGTGCTCCAAAAGCCGACGAACTGGCCGCAGGTGCCGAGTTTTTGAAATCCGGTGCTTCGCTGGCGGATTACTGCCAGGTGGTGCTGAGCTTGAATGAATTCATCTACGTGAACTGACATGAGCACTCTCTCTTATTCTCGTCGTGACATGCTCGCTCGTGCGGGCGGTGGTTTTGGCATGCTGGCGTTCGCTTCGATGCTGGAGGCGGCGAAGAATCCTTTCTCGCCGAAGGTGCCGATGCAGGTCGGAGGCAAGGCGAAGTCGATCATCTGGATCTTTACCAATGGCGGGCCGTCGCAGGTGGATACCTGGGATTACAAGCCGGAGCTGGCGAAGCGGGATGGGCAGACACTGGAGGGATTTGATCCGAAAACGGGCTTCTTTCCAGGATCGGTCGGCGGTTTGATGAAGTCGCCGTTTGAGTTCAAGCAACATGGCGCGAGCGGGACGTGGTGCAGCGATCTATTTCCGAAAACGGCGATGCATGTGGACAAGATGTGCTTCATCCACAGTTGCTGGACGGGGTCGAACAACCACTCGCCCGCGCTTTTCATGATGAACACCGGCACCACGCGCATGGGCTACCCGTGCGTGGGTTCGTGGGTGAACTACGGCCTCGGCAGCGAGAGCGATTCGCTGCCTAGCTTTGTGGTGATGAGCGATCCACTGAATCGCGGCCTACCCAAAGGCAGCGCTGCAAACTGGGGCGCGGGCTTTTTGCCGAGCGTGTATCAAGGAACGTGGCTGAAGCCTACGGGAGCGCCAATCGACAACCTGGCGGTGCCTGCGTCGCTCACGCCACAGCGCCAGCGAGCACAGTTGGATCTACTGGCGAAGCTGAATCGTCAATCGCTCGGTGGATCGGCCATCGAAAGTGAGCTGAATGCCCGCATCGAGAGCTTTGAGCTGGCTTACCGCATGCAGACCTCCGCGCCGGAGGCTTTTGATGTCAAAGGTGAACCGGAGCACATCCAGAAGCTCTATGGCGTGAATGAGAAGCATTGCGGTCACTTTGCGAAGCAGTGCCTCACGGCGCGGCGGATGGTGGAGCGCGGTGTGCGCTTCATCCAGATTTACAGCGGTGGTATGGAGAACCAGCAGAGCTGGGATGGGCACAAGGACATCCTGGGCAACCATCGCGGCTTCGCGAATGAGAGCGACCAGCCCGTGGCGGCGCTGATCAGTGATCTGGAGCAGCGAGGACTGCTGGATCAGACGCTGATCGTCTGGGGCGGTGAGTTTGGGCGTCTGCCCATCGCGCAAAAAGGTGCGCAGCCGGGCCGCGATCATAATCCGCATGCCTTCACCGTGTGGATGTGCGGCGGCGGCGTCAAAGGCGGCTACCACCACGGCGAGACGGACGAGATCGGCTTCAAAGCGGCGATCGACAAAGTCAGCGTGCATGACCTGCACGCGACGATCCTCGCTGCGGCGGGACTCGATCACGAGCGGCTCACTTTCAAATTCCAAGGCCTCGATCAGCGACTGACGGGCGTGGAGAATCCGAAGGTGGTGAAGGCGGTGTTTGCGTGAGATACTCTGAAGCCATGACGCGCGCCGTATTTTTCTCTCTCTCCTTGTTATCGCTCACGACTTCCCTTTCGGCGGCTCCCCCCAAGGTGAAGTTCAATCGCGATGTGAGGCCGATTCTCTCGGACAAGTGCTTCTTCTGCCACGGCCCCGATCCGAAGAAGCGCGAGGCCGATTTGCGACTGGATGAGCGCGACGCAGCCGTGGAAGCGAAGGCTTTCGTCCCCGGCAAAGCCGAAGTGAGCGAGATGATCCAACGCATTCTCACAACGGATGCCGATGACCACATGCCACCAGCCAAATCAAAGCTCAGCGACCTCTCGACAGACGAAATTGCCATCCTGAAGCAGTGGATCAACGAAGGGGCGGAATATGAGGCGCATTGGGCATTCATTTCGTTGAAGCCAGAGGCGACCAAGGACCAGAGCATCGACAAGATCGTCAGCGCTGGCCTGACAGAGCGCGGTTTGAAGCTCCAGCCCGAAGCGACACCGGAAACACTCATCCGACGCCTCAGCTTCGATCTCACCGGCCTGCCACCGACGCCGGAGGAAGTCACCGCCTTTGTCACCGAACATCAGTTTGATCCAGCATCGAGCATCCAGCATCTCGTCGCGCGTCTCCTCGCTTCACCACATTTCGGCGAACGCATGGCAGTGGACTGGCTGGACGTGGCTCGCTACGCCGACAGCTACGGCTTTCAGGTGGATCGCGAGCGCGAGGTCTGGCCGTGGCGCGACTGGGTGGTGAAGGCGTTCAATGACAACCTGCCTTACAACAAGTTCGTGACCTGGCAGCTTGCGGGTGATCTGCTGCCAAATCCGACCGACGAGCAAATTCTCGCCACCGCGTTCAATCGGCTGCATCAGCAGGAGAACGAAGGCGGTAGCGTGGAGGAGGAGTATCGCGTCGAATACATCGCCGACCGCGTACAGACCGTGGCGACGGCCTTCCTCGGCCTGACCTTCGAGTGTTCGCGCTGTCACGATCACAAGTATGACCCGATCACGCAGAAGGACTATTACGGGCTGTTTTCGATGCTCCAGAACATCGACGAGGCCGGCTTGTATTCCTTCTTCACGCCTTCGCCGCCGACTCCGGCGATGATGCTGATGGATCAGCCTGCCAAGGACAAGATGGCGGCGCTGAAGGCCAAGGTGGCAGCCTTGGAGAAGCCCAAAATAACCACGCCGCCCGACCTAAGCCGCGATGAACTGGCTCACTTCACATTTGATGAACTAAAGGGCAACAAGCTGGCCGATTCGCTGCATGTCGCACCTCCACCGCAGCCAAAGAAAGACCCAAAGGACAAAGGGGCACCTGATCCCTCCGCCGTGCTGAAAGGCGAGAACAAGCTGGTGCCCGGCAAGATCGGCAACGCAATCCAGTTCACCGGCGATGACGCGGTGGATACGCCGCTGGGCAATTTCCAGCGGCATGAGCCCTTCAGCGTGTCGCTGTGGATGCAGACGCCGGATGTGAAGAATCGTGCGGTGGTGTTTCATCGCTCACAGGCCTGGACGGATGCGGCGAGCCGAGGCTACGAGCTGCTCATTGAAGAAGGAAAGCTCAAGTGGTCTCTCATTCACTTCTGGCCGGGGAACGCGATCAGCATTCGCACTAGAGAGAACATTCCGCTGAAGCAGTGGCTGCAGGTGGTGGTGACTTATGATGGCAGCAGCCGGGCGGACGGCTTGAAGATCTTTGTGGATGGCAAACAGGCCGCCGTGGAGGTCATCAAAGACAACCTGACGAAAACCATCGCCGGTGGCGGCCACGACAATATCAGCCTCGGCGAGCGCATGCGGGATCGCGGCTTCAAAGGCGGGCTGATCGATGACTTCCGCGTGTTTGGCCGCGATGTGACCACGGAAACCAACGCCGAGCTGCAAAAGACACGGGCGGAGCTGTTTGCGTTTCAGGATGCGCAGAAGGAGCTGATGGTCATGAGGGAGCTGCCGCAGCCAAAAAAGGCCTACGTGCTCACTCGTGGCGAGTATGACAAGCGTGGCGAAGAAGTCGGTCCCACGACTCCTGCTTCGCTGTCGCCGTTTCCGAAAGGAGCACCGAAGAACCGCCTCGGCTACGCACAGTGGCTCACTGCGCCGGATCATCCGCTCATGGCACGAGTCACAGTGAACCGTCTGTGGCAGAGCTTGTTTGGCCGAGGACTCGTGAAGACCACGGAGGACTTTGGCAGCCAGGGCGAGAGGCCGTTGTATCCCGAGTTGCTCGATTATCTCGCCATGAAGTTCATTCAAAGCGGCTGGGACTTGAAGGCGCTGGTGAAGGAGATCGTGACGAGTCAGGTCTATCGCCAAAACAGCTTCGCCGATGCCAAAACGATGACGGATGATCCCGACAACCAATGGCTGGCACGCGGTCCACGCTTCCGCCTGCCTGCGGAGATGATTCGCGACAATGCCCTGGCTGCCGCAGGCTTGATCAAACTCACGCTGGGCGGCCCACCCGTGCACGCCTATGAGATGTCCGAGGCCTTCAAGCCCGTCACCCCAGGCGCAGGCGACACGGTCTATCGCCGCAGCCTCTACTCCAACTGGCGCCGCACCAGCCCGCCCCCCGCCATGGTGGCCTTTGACGCGCCACGACGTGCCGTGTGCATTTCACGACGCGAGCGCACCGATTCACCGCTCCAGGCTCTCATTTTGCTCAACGGCGTGCAATACGTCGAAGCGGCACGCGTGCTGGGCGAGAAGCTGCATCTCGAAGCGAAGGGCGATCTACCGAAGATGATCGAATCCGGCTTCCTGCGCTGCCTGAGCCGCAAACCGGATGTGAAGGAGGTCCAAATTTGCACACAGCTCTATCAGGAACAGCTCACGCATTTCAAAGCTGCGCCGAAAGAATCGGAAGAACTGCTGAAAACAGGGAACGCCAAGCGGGATGCCTCTGTTCCAGCCCCTGAAGCGGCAGCGGCCGCTGTTTTGGCGCAGGCTTTGATGAATCATGATGCCTGCGTCGTTAAACGCTAACCGAGTCCATTTGATGAACACTCTTCCCATGTTTGATCGCCGTTCCTTCCTGAATCGTTTTGGTTTGGGCCTCGGCGGCATCGCTTTGAATGAAATGCTGGCCAAGGAGAGCCACGGTGCCGCAGCGGCGGTGGATCGGGGCGTTTTGGGCAGTGCGCATCATTTCGCGAAGGCGAAGCGGATCATTTATCTGTTCATGTCGGGCGGGCCGTCGCATCTCGACCTGTTTGATTACAAGCCGCTGCTGAACCAGCGGAACGGCGAGCAACTTCCCGACTCAGTACGCGGCGGTCAGCGGCTGACGGGGATGTCGGGCAATCAGTCGTCGATTCCGATGGTGGGATCGCCGTTCAAGTTCACGCAGCATGGGCAGGCGGGCGGATGGTTCAGCGAGTTGCTGCCGCACACGGCGAGCATCGCGGATGACATCTGCGTGGCGCGGTCGATGTTCACGGAGTCGATCAATCACGGACCCGGCGTGACGTTTTTCCAGACGGGATCGCAGATCGCGGGACGGCCGAGTTTTGGCTCGTGGCTGAGCTATGGACTCGGCGCGGACAATGCGAACCTGCCGTCGTTCACGGTGCTGATCACGAAGGGCAAGGGCGGACAGCCGCTGGGATCACATCTGTGGGGCAGCGGCTTTTTGCCGACGAAACATCAAGGCGTGTTGTTTCGTGCGGCGAAGGATCCGGTGCTGTATCTCGGCAATCCGGCGGGTGTGAGCGCGGACAGCCGCAGGCTGATGCTGGATCGCCTCAAGGAGCTGCATGAGCACCAGTTCGCTGGAACGCCGGACGCGGAGATTCAGAATCGCATCGACCACTATGAAATGGCCTTCCGCATGCAGACGAGCATTCCCGAAGTGACCGATCTGAGCGATGAACCGCAGCATGTACTCGACAGCTACGGCCCGGATGTGAAGACGCCGGGCACCTTTGCCGCGAACTGCCTGCAAGCACGGCGTCTGGCGGAAAAGGGCGTGCGTTTCATCCAGCTCTACCATCAGGACTGGGATCATCACGGCGGTCTGCCCGGTGCGCTGCCGCGTTTGTGCAAGGAAACCGACCAACCAGCCGCGGCGCTGGTCAAAGACCTCAAGCAACGCGGCATGCTGGACGACACGCTGGTCGTCTGGGGCGGTGAGTTTGGCCGCACGGCGTATTGCCAGGGCAAAATCAGCACGAACTTCGGTCGCGATCACCATCCGCGCTGTTTCAGCGCGTGGTTTGCCGGTGGTGGCATCAAGGCGGGCTCGGTCTATGGCGAGACGGATGATTTCGGCTACAACACGGTCAAGGATGGCCTGCACATCCATGATTTCCACGCCACGCTGATGCATCTGCTCGGCATCGACCACGAACGACTGACCTACAAGTTCCAAGGCCGGCGCTACCGGTTGACGGACGTGCATGGGAATCTGGCGAAAGGCATCGTGGCCTAGGGCGAGCGTCCCGCTTGCCCAAACTGCAACCGGGACGGTTGCACTACGCGCCAACCGCGTGTTGATTCGCGGCTCATGAGCCAAGCCAGAACCGCCAAACAGCACCGCAAAACCGCCGAGACGGACATCGAGATCGAACTCAATGTCGATGGGTCCGGCAAGTCGCAGATCGACACCGGAGTGCCGTTCTTCGATCACATGCTGACGCTGTTCACGAAGCACGGCCTGTTTGATCTGAAAGT
>CAXNGR010000197.1:0-6986 GCA_964201265.1 Verrucomicrobiaceae bacterium | reverse complement strand
AAGGAAGTGCGTCCCGTCACCGCCAGCGAGGTCGTGAGCAGCACGCACTTCCCCGAAGACATGCAGGGCGACTTCCTCATCTGCAACGTCATCGGCTTCCTCGGCATCAAGCACTACGACCTGGCCCGCGACGCGGAAAAAGCCAGCGTCTGGGGCGAGCCTGCGGGCGCTGAACTCACCGTGAAGGTCACGCAGGCCGACGGCAGCGTCACCGAGGACAAATCCCGCGGCCTTCTCATGAGCGGCGACAAGAATTTCCGCCCTAGCGATGCGGTCTTCGGCGAAGATGGTGCCCTCTACATCGCCGACTGGCACAACGTCATCATCGGTCACATGCAGCACAACGTGCGCGACCCGAATCGCGACCATAAACACGGCCGCATCTACCGCATGACCGCCAAAGGCCGCGAATTGCAGAAGCCCGTCGCCATCGACGGCCAGCCCATCCCCGCCTTGCTCGAAAACCTCAAGCACCCCGCCGATGGCGTGCGCCACCGCACCCGCGTCGAACTCAGCGAGCGCCCCACCGCCGAAGTCATCGCCGCCACGAAGGAATGGATGAAGCAATTCGACGCCGCGAAGAAAGAAGACGCTCACCACCTTCTCGAAGCTCTCTGGCTCCACCAGCAGCACAACGTCCGCGACACGGCGCTGCTCGCCAAACTGCAAACCTCCCCCGAACTCCACGCCCGCAACGCCGCCAACGTCGTGCAGCAGCTTTGGTTCAATGTCGAAGCCAGCACCAAAGGCGGCGTCATCGCCGGAGAAGTCGAGGAAAAGGCGCAGAAGTCCGGCATCCTCAGCGACACGCCTGAGCTGACCACCATCCGCATCGGCACCATCCGCGAGCGTCTCATGTATGACGTGAAGGAACTCAACGTGAAGGCCGGCAAGAAGATCAAGCTCACCTTCGCCAACACCGATGTGATGCCGCATAACCTCCTCGTCACCAAGCCCGGCAAAGCCGACGTCGTCATTAACGCCGCCATCGTCATGGGCGCCGCCGGCTTCGAAAAAGGCTTCATCCCCGCCAGCGACGACGTCCTCCACCACACCAAGCTTCTCGACATGAGCAAAGAGGAAGTGCTGGAGTTCACGCTGCCCACCGCTGGCGACTATCCCTTCGTTTGCTCCTTCCCCGGCCACGGCATTATCATGCGCGGAGTGCTGAAGGCGAAGTGATCGGGGCATTCCTGTCCGCCCTGCTGGGGCCATTCTTGGCCCCAGTGCTTTTGGCAGTGCCCAATCACGTTGCGACGAAGCGTTAATCCCACTCTATGACTCGACGCCTGATCTACGCCGCCACGCTGCTGGCCACTCATCTTTACGCTCAGGAGCCTGCGGTGCTGCTCGAAGGTGAGCAGCTCAAGGTTTTGAAGCACACGGGTCAGGCTCGGCTGCAAGATCTGCGTTCGTATCGTCACATCACTTGGAGTGGGATAGCGCATTTATGGTGGACGGGGGCGAAGCCGGGAGATGTGCTGGAACTCGCGCTGCCGGTGGCCAAGGACGGCGTGTATCGGCTCGGCGCAGGGTTCACGAAAGCGGGGGATTACGGTGTGTTTGAGTTCGCGCTGGATGGGCAGTCGCTCGCGGGACCCATCGACCTTTATAACAATGGCGTGATGCACGCAGGCACGGTGCCGCTTGGCAAAGCGATCACGCTGAAGGCTGGCGAGCATCGTCTGAGCATCACGGTGAAAGGAGCCAACGCTGCGGCAAAGAAGAGCTACATGCTGGGGCTCGATTACGTCGTGCTGGCGGCGGGAGCTGATGCGGACGTAGTGGCGCTGGCGAAGCCGCTCATCGTCACCCAGCCAAGCAAAGCTGCGGCACCGGAGGCGAAGCCCCAGCGCGACATCAGCTACAACAATCTCGAAGTGCAGCCTCTGAAGGCGGCGGAGCAGTGGAAGAAGTTCACCGTGCCTGAAGGCTTCGAGGTGGAACTGGTGGCGAGTGAAGAAACCGGGCTGCCCAAACCCACGATGGTCGCCTTTGATGATGCCGGACGCATGTGGTCGGCCACGGCGACGGCGTATCCGTGTGACAAGGACAACATCATCTGGACGCAGCCGGGCAAGGATCGCATCGTTGTCTTTGATACGCCCACGGCTCGCACGCCGCAGACGGCACGCACCTTTGCGGAGGGCATGGTCATGCCTGTGTCGTTGCTGCCGCATGGAAAGGGCGTATTCGTCGCACAGGGGCCGGAGATCTTTTATCTCGATGATCGCAATGGCGACGGCCACGCCGATGAGCGGCGCGTTTTGGCCAAAGGCTTCGGCGTGCAGGACACGCACACCGTCCCACATCAGCTCACGTGGATGCCGGGCGGACGCGTGACGTTTTCCCAGGGTCTGCTGAACAGCGGACGCATGACGGATGCGGAAGGGAAGATCTTCGTCTTCAACCGCACGCTCGTCGCCTCCATGAAGCCGGATGGCACCGACACGCGCATCCTGAGCGCCGGGCTGAACAACATCTGGGCCTGGGCTCATGGGCGCACGGGGCGTGTGTTCATTCATGAGGCAAACGACCTCGGCTACAGCGTCGTGCCGTTTGAGGAAGATTCGACTTATCCCGGCTTCGTGGCGATGAAGCTGCATCCGTCCTCGCCCATCCATCCGCCGACAGCGCAGGACCTCAATCTCGGCGGCACCGGCTTCAGCGGACTCGCCATCTGCGATGACCAAAGCGGCAGCTTCCCCGCGCCATGGCACGGGCTGCTTTACATCGCGAATCCCATCCTCGGCAAGATCCACGCCGTCGCCGCCACGCTGGATGCACGCGGCGTGTGGACTTTTGAAAAGCGCGGCGATCTCGTCTCGTGCGCCGATCCCATGTTTCGCCCGGTCGCCATCACCTTCGGCCCCGATGGCTGCCTCTACATCACCGACTGGTATAATCGCATCATCTCGCACAACGAGATCCCGCGTGATCATCCCGCACGCGACAAGGAGCGCGGCCGCGTCTGGCGCATCCGCCACAGCTTACAGAGCAGCGCGAAGGTGCCGGACATGACACGCGTGCCCGCGAGCGAACTGCCAGCGTATCTCAAAGCCGACAGCACCTGGGAAATGCGTGCCGCGTGGCATCAGATCGGCCAGCGTGGTGGCAAAGAACTCATCCCCGCGCTCACGCAGTTGGCGGCGGATGTGAAAACGAGTGTCGATGCTCGCATTCACGCACTCTGGTCACTCGAAGAGTTGGGCCACTTCGATGCAGCGCTAGGGGCGACGTTCCTGACTGATGTATCGCCCGATCTCCGTCGCGAGGCCGTGCGCTCACTCGGCACGCTGAAGGTCGGCGAAGACGCCGCGTTCGATTTGCTCCAGCCGCTGGCCGCTGAGCGCGAATGGACCGTGCGCTATGAAGTGCTGCGCTTATTCCGCCGCGCAGCAGGGCCAGTGAATCCAACGCACATCGCGTGGTTGAAACGCTGGAGTGCGGACCCCGCGCCCAAGACCGAAGTCAAAGGCTGGAACGGCACCTATCTCGCACTCGGCGGCAGCTATGAGCGAGCGTTTCAAGAGTTCCTGCTCTCGCTCGCGGAAACGAAATCACCCGCAGCCGTGCTGAATGAATCCAAGTGGGACAAAACCATCGCCACAGCGCCTGAACCCACAGCGGAAGAAGTCGCGGCACTCGCCAAGCGCATCGCAGCCGTCAAAGCTCTCCTGCCGAACGCAAAGCCTGATCAAGGACGGCCCATCGTCGAAAGCACCTGCCTCGCCTGCCACAGCGCTGGAGGCAAAGGCATATCACTTGCACCGCCTCTCGACGGCTCGTCCAAGCGTGACACCGACGGCCTCCTCACCGCCATCCTCGCCCCCGATGCCGCCATTGAGCAGGTATTCCGCCTCTACCGCATCGAGACACAAGACGGCGGCAAATTTGAAGGCTTCAAAAAGAACGAGAGCGACAAAGACATCACCCTCATGCTCATGGGCGGCGCCACGCAGGCCGTTCCCATCGCCAAGATCAAAAGCGCAGGCTACGTGGCCGGAAAGTCCGTCATGCTGCCCTTCGCCGCCGGTTTCAGCGATGCGCAACTCGCCGATATCGTGCGCTATTTGCAGACGTTGCAGTGATTCCTCGCCCCCACCTTCATGCCCGCCCACTACGCCCGTTATCCCTCGCTCGTTGATCGCACCGTCTTCATCACCGGAGGCGCAGATGGCATTGGAAGTGCCCTCGTGGAGCAATTCGCCCGCCAGGGCAGCCGCGTTGCCTTTGTGGACAAAAACGTCGCGTATGCCCAGGCCACAATTAAGCGCTGCATCGACGCTGGCGTGACTCATGCGCCCTTGTTTTATGAGGTCGATCTGCTGGACATCGAAGCGCTGAAATCCGCCTGCGACGCCGCGATTCGCGATCTCGGCAGCATCACCGTTTTGGTCAACAACGCCGCCAACGATGACCGCCACGACTGGCAGGACATGACGCCCGAGTATTTCGACAACCGCATCAACACCAACCTGCGGCATTACTTCTTCGCCATCCAGGCGTTGGCACCGCAGATGATCATCGCAGCGCATGGCTCGGTCATCAACATCGGCTCCAGCAGCTACATGATGCAGGAGGACTTCTTCCCCGGCTATGCCATCGCCAAATCGGCCGTGGAAGGCATCACACGCACCATGGCGCGCACCTTTGGCCCGTATGGCGTGTGTGTGAATACCGTGCTCCCCGGCTGGGTGCCCACGGAGCGACAACTCACCAAGTGGTGGTCTCCCGAAGGCGAAGCTGGAACCATGCGCGATCAAGCCCTCAAGCGCCGCATCATGCCCGACGAGTTTGCGCAGATGGTTCTCTTCCTCGCAGCCGATGATGGAGCCGCGTGCACCGCGCAGCAGTTCATAGTGGACGGTGGGCGATTCTAAAGATCATGAAACGAGCAGCATTCCTCCTTCTCTTTCCATTGGCAGTTCATGCCGCCGATCCGTCGATGCCGGATAAACACCTCGCTCTTTTCAAAGAGCACTGCATTTCATGCCACGGGCCGGAGAAGCAGAAAGGGAAGTTCCGGGTGGATGATCTGCCGCTGGCGATCACGAATGTCGAAATCGCGGAGAAGTGGCAAAAGGTGCTGAATGCGATGAATTCGGGCGACATGCCGCCGGAGGACGAAAAACAGCCTCCAAGTGCCGCGAAGGCCGATTTTCTCGACGATCTGGCGAATGTGATGGTCGCGGCCCGGCGGACGCTCGGCGATCAAAAGGGCGTGATCACGATGCGGCGGCTGAATCGTCGCGAATACAAAAACACGCTGCGTGAGTTGCTAGGCGTGGAGATCAATGTGGCGGAGCTGCCGCCGGATGGTGGCTCGGGGGCCTTTGATACCGTGGGCTCGAATCTCTTCATGTCGGCAAACCAGATCGAGCAGTATCAGGCGCTCGGTCGCGAGGCCTTGGAGGAGGCTTTTGCCTGGCAAACCGCCGCGAGCGTGACGAAGAAGCTGCATTACGAAGGCGAAACGACGACGCCGAAGGTGAAGGACTTTGTGAAGTATCAAATCGATGCCCGCGAGCGTGCGCAGAAGTGGGTGAAGGCCGTCGATGACGCCGCCGCGAAGCCGGAGAACAAGGAAATCGTCGCGAAGATCCGCGAGGAAGTGAAGAACAATGTGTCGCGCTTTCGCCGCGAATGGGCTCGCATCCCCGGGGCGCCGAATCCGCGCACGTTTGGCTTTGATAAGAAAGGCGAGAACGATGCCGACCTCGCGAACGATTCGCTCGGCGCAGGCTGGCTGAAGTATCACGAGTATTACATGCAGATGCCGGATGTGGATCGCGGAGCTTACCTGGGCGTGCAGACGCGGCATCCGGCGGAGCTGAACGTGAACTACATCGAGCTGCTCGTGCCTTTTGACTGGCCGGTCGGCGACTACGTCGTCCGCGTACGAGCCGCAGCGGTGAAGGATGCGCCAGCGGAGCGTCGCTTCCTCGATTTCGGCATTCACGCCCGCACCGGCAAGGTGCTGAACACTTATGAGATCACCGGCACGATGGAAAACCCGCAGACGATTGAGATTCCGCTCACACTCACCCGAGCGAATTTGAGCCGGGACAATCGCTCGCTGTTCTTCCGCGAGAAAGGCAGTTGGGACACGAACGAAGAAGGCAATCGCAAGCGTGCTGAGGCCGTGAAGCGCAACGGCATCGGCCCCGAACTGGCGCTGTGGGTGGACTGGATCGAGGTCGAGCGAGTGCCGAATGCCGCGAAGCCTACGCCGCCCGGTTTTGCCGCGCTGAAGCTGCCCCTCGATGACAAATCGCCCGCACCCGCCGCTGCCGAACTCCGCGCTGCCTTCGAGCGCTTCGCCACCGAAGCCTTTCGCGGCACCACGCCACCTGCGGACTATGTGGACCGCTTGATGAGCCTCTACGACGTGCGCCGCAAGGCCGGTGACAAGCCCGTGGCCGCGCTAAAAGAGACGCTCGCGGTCGTTTTGGCCTCGCCGATGTTTCTTTAACTCGCGGAGCCTTCGCCCGATGACAAACGCAGGTCACTCACCGCGCCCGAACTCGCCACGCGGCTCTCGTATTTCCTCTGGAGCGCTCCGCCGGATGCGGAGTTGCGAAAATGCGATCTGTCGAAGCCCGAAGTGCTCGCCGCTCAAACCGAGCGCCTGCTCAATGATCCGCGCTCGGAAGGCTTTTTGACGGCTTTTGTGCATCAATGGCTGGGGCTCGATCGCATCGACTTCTTTGAGGTGAATCGCGCGCTGTATCCGCGTTTTGACTCCGGCACGAAGGTCGCGGCCAAAGGTGAGATCCACGAGACCATCGCGCACATTTTGAAGCACAACGCCAGCCTGCGTGATCTTTTGAAAAGCGACTATGTCGTGATCAATCGCGTGCTCGCTCACTACTACGGCCTCCCGGGCGTGAAAGGCGTCGGCTACGAGAAGGTATCGCTGCCGAAGGACTCGCCACGCGGCGGCTTGCTCGGCATGGCAGCCATTCATTTCATGGGCGGCAATG
>CAXNGR010000196.1:0-6987 GCA_964201265.1 Verrucomicrobiaceae bacterium | reverse complement strand
GAGATGTTGCGGTGCACCCAGACGCTTTGGACCATGCCCATGAGGAAGAGGGTGACGACGACGAAGGTGCCGCCGTAGCTGACGAAGGGCATGGGCAGACCGATGACGGGGAGCATGACGAGATTCATGCCGGCATTCTGAAAGGTATGGACGAAGAACATGGCCACCACACCGACGACGATGAGCCGCCCGAGTTGGTCGCGCGCACAGAAGGCAACGAAGATGCCCTGCAACAAGAGCAGGGCCATGCCTGAGAGCACGAGCACGGAGCCGCGGAAACCGAACTCCTCGGCGATGACGCCGAAGATGAAGTCGTTGATGGACTCGTGGGGGAAGAAGGTGCGGTGGATGGAGGCTTGATCAGGGACTTTTTTGGACTCCGGCCCCTTCCCTTCCAATCCTCCAGTGGAGACGGCGATTTGAAGGTGCTTGGCCACCCAGCCCTCGTTTTGCAGGTCCACCTTGTCGAGCTGGTTGGTCATCATGTACCAGGTGGAGTTGATGCGGGCCTGCTGGTAGGGCTTGAGGGCGAAGACATAAACCAGCGGCACGAAACTGGCGACGCAGAGCATCAAGGTGATGAGGTAGCGCAGCGGGATGCTGCCGATGAGCATCATGGACAAGAAGACCGGACCCCAGACGAGGCCGGAGCCCAAGTCTTCCTTGATGACCATGATGGCGGGCACCCCGGCAACCATGCCCGCCAGCATGATGCGTAGCCAGGGGCGACGGAAGACAGGCAGCAGGCGTGGCAGCTCGCCAAAGATGACAGCGAGGATGAGAATGCCGGACATGATGGCAAACTGGGAAGGCTGGATCATCATGCCGCCGACACGAATCCAGGCTTTGTTCCCGCCGATCTCCACCCCAATGAGCAGCACAGCGACAAGGCCGCCGATGCCAGCCAGATACATGGGCAGGCAGGCCCAGCGAATCCATTTGTAGTCGAGCAACGAGGCGGCAAAGAAGAACGGCAAGCCCATGAAGACCCAGCGGATCTGGTCGCGCCATTTGAAGGCAAACTCGGCCTCTTCCTTGTGCGCGGAGGCATTGAAGATGGCATACACGCCGAAGACGATGAGTCCGGCAATGTTCAGCACTAGCAGCCAGTTCATGCCGAGGAATTTTTTGAAGAGAGGAGTCATGGAGGCAGGGAAAGAGAGCCGGAGTGTTATTGGAAGCGTCCTAATGACGAAATCCGAATGTGGAATGACGAATGCGGAAGTTATAGGTTAGAAGTGAGAAGTTAGAGGTCCAAAGCCGAATGACGAACCTGACCGCGAAACGGCAGATCATTCGGTATTCGGGCATTGGGAGTTCATTCGTCATTCAGATAAGCGCAGGGACGGCTTCGAGCAGTCGTTGGGTGTAGTCGTGGCGGGGATTTTCGCAGAGTTCATCGGCATCGCCCTGCTCGACGACTTTGCCGTGGTGCATGACGACGATGCGGTCGCTCATGTGGCGGACGACGGCAAGGTCGTGAGCGATGAAAAGGAGAGTGAGCTTGAATTCTTCCTGCAAGTCCTTGAGCAGGTTCAAAATCTGCGCCTGGACGCTGACATCGAGGGCGCTCACAGGTTCGTCGCAGATGAGGAACTTCGGCCGCACGGCAAGAGCGCGGGCGATGCCGATGCGCTGACGCTGACCGCCGCTGAACTCGTGAGGGTAGCGTTGCAGCGCGTCCTCGGGCAGGCCGACCTTGCGCAGCAGCAGCGCGGAGACTTCGCGGTGCTCGTCGCGGCTCTGCTGCTTAAAGTGGATCTGCTGCGGCTCGGCGAGGATGGACTCGACGGTCATGCGCGGATTGAGAGAGCCGATGGGGTCTTGAAACACCATCTGCATCTCCTTGCGCAGCGGACGAAACTCTGACTCCGGCATGCTGAGAATTTCGCGGCCCTGGTAAGTAACCGTGCCGCCAGTGACGGGTGTGAGTTTCAACAAAGCGCGGGCAACAGTCGATTTGCCGCTGCCGCTTTCCCCCACGAGACCGACGGTGCTGCCCTCCTCGACATCGAAGCTGACTTTGTCCACCGCCTTGATGACGTCGGTGGTACGGCCAAACCAGCCCCCGCGCACGGGGAAGTGAATTTTGAGATCCTGGACTTGCAGCAGAGGCATGATGTTAAGACGTGAGTTTAGCACAGGTGGAGAATCGAGCGAAAGTTTCATTGCGTGAAAGGCTGGAAGTGCCAGCATCCGCCCCCAATGAACGAGCGCTACGAACTCATCGCCCCGATTGCCGAAGGCGGCCTGGGAACAGTCTTCAGGGCCCGCGACCGCCAACTGGGACGCGAAGTGGCGGTGAAACGCATCCGAATGGATAAGGCGGACGACCTTGGAACGGCCATGGACATGCTCATCCGCGAGGCGCAGCAGCAGTCCGTCCTCCAGCATCCGAACATCGTCACCGTACATGACGCGGGAGTGGATGAAGAGGGCGGTTTCATCGTGATGGAGCTGGTGAAGGGCGAGACGCTGGAGGACATCATCATGCGCGGGGCGCTGACACTGGAGGACTTCGACTCCCTGGTCCGTCAGGTTTTGGAAGGCATTAGCGCTGCCCACGAGCAGGGCATCATCCATCTGGACCTGAAACCCGGAAACCTCATGGTGCAGTGGCTGAACGCCGGACGCTTTCAGGTGAAGATTCTCGACTTCGGACTGGCAAAAACGGCCCAGCAGCCAGTGCAGCAGGACACGGACGAGCAGGGCGGCCTGTTTGGTTCCGTCCACTTCATGGCACCAGAGCAGTTTGAGCGCGCCGATGTGGATGTGCGCACGGACATCTATGCACTGGGCTGCATTTTCTATTACGCGCTGACGCAAAAGTATCCCTTCACCGGTGACACGAACCCCCAGGTGATGGTGGCGCATTTGTACCACCGCATCACGCCACTGGCCGCCCTGCGCCCAGATCTGCCCGCAAACCTCGTGCAGTGGGTGGACTGGCTCATCAACCGTGCCCCGGCGAACCGCCCGGCCTCCATCGCTGAAGCACTGCAAGTTTACGCAAACACCACGGCAGAAACCGGTGCGGGTACCGGCCTCGGAACCAAAAAACTGATCACTGGGACGGTGGGAACGAGTTCCTCACGCCTGGTCACTGGCAGCACGACCGGCAGTTCCTCCTCCAAACTCGTGACCGGTGCCAGCCGCGCCACGCCGCTGCCTACCCTGCCCTCACGCCCCGCCAAGGCCGGTTTTCCAAAATGGGCGTCCGTGACGCTGCCATTTCTTGTCATTCTCATCGGCGGTTTTGGAGTGAAGCGCTTCATTGAGCGCTCACGCGAGGCCGGACGTCAGCAGCGCTTTGCGGAGATCGCCAACGCTGACAAACCGCAGGTCACAGACCTGGACATGCGCCTGCTGTTTGATTACCTGGAAAATCCCAAGACCAGTGCCGCGGCTGCGCAAGCTCTGAGCCAGGCGGAAGGTGGAGATGTCGTCAATAACATGCTGGTAAGTCACCTCAGCTCCGCCAAAAGTCCCATGGCGAAGGCCAACCTCGTCAAAATCATCGGTTTGCGCGAGATCGGCGACACTTTCCCGAACATCCTGCCGCTGGTGCGTGACGCTGACAGCAACGTGCGCCGGGCAGCGTGGACCGCGCTGGGCTTCGTCACGCAGGGGGATGATCTCGCCCCGCTGCTGGCCGAACTGCCCAATGTGCCAGACAAGGAGGCCGATTTCGCCGAGCAGGCCGCCGTTTCGGCCATCGAGGCGCAAAGCGACCGTAACAGCGCCGTCGCGCCGGTCATTGCGGCCTATCGCGGTGGAGGCACAAAGGATGCCGTGAGGGCGCTACTCCTACGCGTTCTGGGCCGTGCGGGAGGCGGGGATTCGCTCGCGGTAATCATGGAGGCCGTGGCCGACCCCGCCGTTAGCGTGCGAAAAGCCGCTCTCAGTGCCATCGCCCAATGGCCGTCTTCTGATCCCCTGCCCGCGCTCGCCGCACGTCTGCCGCGTGAAAGTGATCCCGCCTGCCGCCTGCTGCTGCTGACGGCCGCCACGCAACTCTGCTCGCAGTCGGGCGAACTGCCACAGTCCGACCTGTTTGCACAGGCGCAGCGGCTTTACGAAGCCTCCAAGGACGTGCGTGAAAAAGACCAGGCGCTCGCCGCAGTTAGCCGCCTCACCGATCCGCAGGCCGCTGCGTTTTTTGACGCGCTGTCTGTGAGCGAACCACAGCGCAAGGCCCAAGCCACGGCCATGAGCAAGGGCATCAACGCCGCACTGACTAAAGTCACTGCGGTGACTGACAGCAGCACGATTTCCGCCGAAAAAGCTGACTACCCGAAGCTGGGTGCCATGGATCTGATGGCAGACATTTTGGTGAACTGGCTCAGCGTGGGCGACTGGGCCTCTTGGCATCTGCAATTCGACCAGCCCGGCAAGTATGAGATCGCCGTGCGCCAGGCCTCCGAATCGCAGCACGAGGGCGTGTATCAGGTCGTCATCGCGGGTAAAACCCTGCGCACCAGCGTCGTGCGCACCGGCAGCGCACAGGAGTTTCGCTCCTGCATCGTCGGCGAGGTCGAGATCAAGCGTCCTGGCATCTACCGCCTGCGCCTCAGTGCGCTGGAGGTGCCGGAGAGGCAGCAGCTTTTCCGGCTGAAGGCCATCGAGCTGGTCAAGAAGTGACCCGCTAGACGCATGGATGGTGAAAGCTCCTTGCCATCACCCGGCGGGGCTTCCATCATGTTAGTTCAGTTCATCCAATCTCATGATCCGCGCTGTTTTCTCCCTCCTGACCGCCGCATTTGCCATGCTCACGCTCAACGCATGCAGCATGATCCAGGCACTCGACCCTGAATTCAAAATGCCCAAGATTCCGCTGCCTAGCCTGCGGACTGTGACCGATTTGGTGCCCGGCATGCCGGACAAGGATCAAGTGGATGGAGAAGATCCCACCGTCCCTTTCAACTCACGCGGCACGCTCGGCTACGGCCACACCGTGCGGGTGGAAGCGTATGAAGGAGCGCGTGGCACGGCACGCATCTACCGTGACATCTCCATGGTCGATACGCAGGGCCTACTACCGCTCGGCAGCGTGGGCACGGCCCGGGTCGGCGGTTTGACACTGCCCAAGGCAGCCGAGGCCATCGCCGCCGCTTTTCGTCTGGCAGGCCGCAACTCCCGCCCCATCACCGTTCACATCATCTCGGTGGAGAACACCCCGGTCGTCTCGATCAATGGCGACGTGCGCGAGGCCGAGTTCATCCCCGTGTTTGAAGACATGACCGTGGAGCGGGCGGTAACGGTCTCCGGCGGGCGCAAGGCTGGCTCCACGGCGCACGGCGTTTACATCACCCGCGAAGGCCAGCGCCGTTTCTTCACCTCGCTGGAGAACGCCAGCAACGACTGGGAACCCCAGGCTGGCGACATCATCACCCTTTCTCCAGACATCTAATTCATGCTCGAATACACCGGAGGCAATCCCAGCGTGCCGCAGAATCCGCTTGGCTCTTTGTTCAAAACCGTCGCCATCATGCGCATCGGTGCCGGGACACTGCTCATGGTGCGGCACGGTTTGGGCGGGGCGCTCAGCGCGTATCAATTTTTCTGGAAAGAGCAGCCCTGGGCCTGGGTCACGGCCTTTCACGAGGCCGGACTGCCCTACCCGCACCTGATAGCTCCCATCACCGCAGTTGTCGTCGCAGGCGTGGCTTTGAGCTGGGTCATTGGCTTCCTCACCCGCTTGTTTGCGGTCATTTTTCTGCCCGTGGTCATCACCGCGCTGGTGATTCTGCAAAAAGCTGGCTCCGTGCAGGTTGAGGCCGCGTGGCTGTATCTATTCATCGCCGTGACACTGCTCTTATATGGATCGGGCGCGGTCTCGGTGGATCAATTGTTCCGCCTGGGCCAAGGCGGGTCCAAAAAACGCCGCTGATGGCCCGCATCATCCGCAGCAGCGATCCACCCGCCGCCAGCGCGGTCGAGCGCGTGCTCGCCATCGACCCTGCCCTGCGGAAAACCGGCTGGGCGGTGGTTGAATGCGAAAAAGGCCAGTTGAAAGCCCTGGCTTGGGGCGTCATTCACAACAAGCCCAATCTGCTGCCCTCCGGCTGCCTCGTGGCCATTCGTGAAGGGCTGCTGGAGGTCATCCGCGAGCATGCACCGACAGTTTGCGCCATCGAATCGACGATTTTCGTGCAGAGCTTCAAAACTGCCATCGTGCTCGGCACGGCGCGCGGTGCGTGCTTGATCGCCGCCGCCGAGCATGGTCTGCCGATTTATGAATACGCCCCGCGTGAGATCAAACAGGCCGCCGTGGGTCGTGGAGCCGCGCAAAAGGACCAAGTGGCCTTCATGATCCGCGCCCAGCTCCGCCTGCGGGAAACCCCGTCTCCCGATGCTGCCGACGCCCTAGCCGCCGCGATCACGCATTTCCAAAATAGCGCCGCCGCCCGCGCCACGGAGCGTGAAACACGGCGTGTGTGAGCCGCTGCTGCTCAATTTTGCGAATGGGTGATTGCGCATTGTCTTTCAGGCGGGCATAAGGTTTAATTTCTTTTCCCTTCCCACCCGCCAACTCCTCTCTTCCCGGTCCATGATTGATGTACAGAACCTCACCAAGCAGTACGCCGGGCGGACTGCGGTGAACAACATCTCCTTCCAGGTCGAACTGGGGGAAATCGTGGGCTTTCTGGGGCCAAACGGGGCCGGAAAATCGACCACGATGCGCATTTTGAGCGGCTACATGCCCGCCACGTCTGGACGCGCTCTGGTGGCGGGCTTTGACGTGTTTCACCAGTCTCTCGATGTGCGGCGCTCCGTCGGCTACATGCCAGAAATGGCCCCGCTCTACACTGACATGAAGGTGAAGGAGTACCTGCGCTTCCGGGCGGAGCTGAAAGGCCTCAGCGGCCTGGCCATGCGCAAGCGTGTGGGCGAGGTGATGGAACTGACTGGCGTCAACGACATGCGGCGGCGTTTGATCGGCAACTTGTCCAAAGGTTACCGCCAACGCGTGGCATTGGCGGACGC
>CAXNGR010000195.1:0-6988 GCA_964201265.1 Verrucomicrobiaceae bacterium | reverse complement strand
ATGACACCGAGCGCATAGACATCCAGCCGCGCATCCGCCTCGCCGCCTTTGAACTGCTCCGGCGCCATGTAGTCCACCGTGCCCACCGCCGTGCCGGTGAGTGTGAGGCGGGTGCTGCCTTCATGCAGCGGCAGCGCGAGGCCAAAGTCGGTCACACGCGCCATGCCATCGAGGCCGATGAGCACGTTTTCGGGCTTCATGTCACGATGGATCACGCCGGAGGCATGAGCGGCCTCCAATCCTGCCGCGATTTGCCGCAGGATGCGCAGCGCCTCGTCCACCGGCAGCCCGTGCGGATGCTGCTGGAGTTTTTCCCGCAGGCTGCCCCCCTCAATGAACTCCATCACGATCGCCGCGCCATCCTCCGTGCGCTGGAAATCATGCACCGCGACGATGTTCGGATGCCGCAGCCGCGCCATCACGCGGGCCTCGCGTTCGAGACGTTCGAGGAAGACCGGATCATTCGCCAGCTCGCTCGCCAGCACCTTGACCGCCACCTCACGGTCCAGACTGACTTGCCGACCGAGATACACCGCGCCCATGCCGCCACGACCGAGCGGTGTCACGATCTCGATGCCGTTCACTTCGATCACGGTTTCCTCCGACACCAGCCCCTGAGCCATAAGCGCGTCCGGTTTCAGCCCGGAGAGTCGGCGATGCGGTTTGGGGGGATCAGTCATGGGGTTGCGGCAGCGTTTGAAGCCTCCCCGAATTTGATTCGATTGCCAATCGAATCTACGCGCCGCGCAAGACCTGCATCAGGTAGCCCATCTCCTCGTCCACGCTACTGCCGTCCGGCTGCGTCTCCGCCACCTCCGTGCGCAGCGCCTCGCGAAAGCGCGACCGCAGGCGATGCACGGCCACCTTGAAGGTCTTCGCGCTCAGGCCGAGTTCGCGCCCGCTTTTCTCATAGTCGTCCACATCGGCCTCCCCGGTCAAAAACGGTCGCATGACGACAAAATCAGTCGCTTTACCCCGCGCTGCTGCCTGCTGCTCGAGTTTCGCCAGCGCCTTGTCCAGCACCGTCAGCGCCCACTGGCGGTCAAACATGTGATCGGCGCTTTCGCCCTCGATTTGCTCCACCTCATACCATGCCTCGGCCTCCGCAGCGTCAAAGGAGACGATTTGCCCGCCGCCACGCTTCTGCCGGCCTTCCTTGCGCTGCTCGTCATGCACATGCCGTCGAAACGCGGTGAGCATGAAGGTCCGCAGCTTGCCCAGCTCGGGGTTCGCGGCGGCAAAGAGCTGCTTTTGCAGCACCTGCACAAAGAAACCCTGCACATAGTCCTCCGCATCCTCCGGCGCAGCGCCGAACCGACGGCTCCATGAATACAGTGGGAACCAGTAGGCCTGGCATAGGTCCTCCAGCGCCCGTTTCGCCTGCTCGCCCTGCCCTTGCGACTGAAGCACAAGGCTCCAGCGCGTGGGTTTGAAGGCGGCGGGGGTGGTTTCGGGCATTGGCAGGAGAAAAAAGTTCGGGCAAACTGTAACCGCTTCCCGGCTTTGACCAAGAAACAGAAGCCATGCCCTCCATTTTCTCAAAAGCTCTGCTTTTCTTCGCCCTCGCTACCGCTGTTCTCGCGCAGCCGGTCACGACGACGGGTTTTAACAATGCTGCACGCACCGAGGCTCCGGGAACGCTGCTTTCGCATCCGATCACGAATGGGTCGGAGCCGATTGGGCGGACGACTTCGATCAATTATCTCAATGGCTGGATCATCGTGGGCGCGGAGGAGCCGGGGTCACGACCGGGGTCGGACTGGCTGATGCGGGTGTATGACATCAGCGATCCGACAAATCTGGTGCGGCGGTTTCCGTCGGACTTTGGGCTGAGCTATCCGGACAATCGCTGGATTCAGGGCAACTTTGGCTGGAATGCGCATGGCTCGGCGCAATATGGCAACCTGCTGCTGCCGGACCCGATTCGTGTGAACGGCTTTGGCGGGCTGGTGGAGCGCGGGGGCACGAATGGCATCCCGGGGATCGTGAATCTGCCGCTGATCTACAACCGCAGCAATCAGGCGGGGCCGTGGAATGCGACGCTGCTGTGGTATGGCACGGATGACTCGGACATCGTGATCACGAAGCAGTCGCTGAACGAGAACAACATCGTCATCAGCCGCGTGCTGGCCACCTTCGATCATGTGGGGCCGTTTGGCGGCGGGGACTGGCATCCGATGTTCTTTGGCGATCTGCTGATCTTTGCCCGCAGCGGTGGAGCGGCGCGTGATGGGGTGGTGGTGTATCGGCTGAGCTACCACAACTTCGACGATGCCGATCCGGCGAATGACAGCGTGACGCCGCAGTTTGTGGGATCGCTCAGCGGTGGCTTCGAGGGCTACTGGCCGAACCTTTTCAGCGATGGAACGGGCCTTTTCGTGATCGGCTCGACGACGAACATCCTCATCGGCGCGGACATCACGCAGGCAGCGCATCCATCAGGCACGGGCAACATTCAAACCGTAGCGAGCCTCACGGTGCCCGGCTTCACCAACGCTTCGTATCCGGTGTATCAGGACAACTTCGGCTTCATCCACAATCGCAAGTTCGACATGACGCGCTTCCTGGCGGGCGATGCAAACCCGATCGCGCTGACGCTGAATGAGCTGAATCCGCCGCGCCCGGCGAATGCGCCCGCGCTGCCGGAGGCAGCCATCGCGGCGGTGAACACGTCGCAGATGTCGCTGCCGCTGGGCAATCTTTGGCTCACCGGTGGTTATCCCATCCCTGGGACGAACCAGGGCCTCGGCGTGTGGGTGCATCAGCAGGCACCGGACACGAATGCGCCGCGTGTGAGCTATCACATCCCGCAGGCTGGCCGCACAAACTACCCGCGCCATGCGCCGCTGAGCTTCCTGGTGCATGAGCATCCGCGCAGCGGCGGACCGCGAAATGGGATCGACTTCACGGTGCGGGCGGTCGGTGCGGGCGAGACGCTGGGGGCTTTTGTGCCGGGTTTCCTCCTCCACGATTTCTCGGGCAACATGACCTTCACGCCGGATGCGCCACTGGCGGCGGACACGACTTACCAAGTCGATTTTTTGAGCAATCCGGCGCTCGAGATCGGCTTTCGCGATGCAGCGGGGAATTACATCGAGCCTTACAACTTCCGCTTCTCGACCGGTGGTGGCTTGAATGCCTCCACACCGCCTGTTTTCACCAGTTTGACGGCCAGCAACTATCAACCGGCTCCGAATCAACAAATCACGGTCACCGCCGCTGCGACGGGCACGGGCTCGCTGGACTTCCGCTTCAACTTCGATGGCAACTGGGGCGCGTGGAGCACGAACACGAGTGCCAATTTCACCTACACGACCGCCAGCCGTCCGCGTGTGCTCGTTCAGGTGCGGGACGCGGCGGGGAACATTGTGACGGACTCGCTGCGGCTGCTCGTGATCACGCCGCCTGCTGGGCCGCGCCCGACTCAAAGCAGCACGCTGGCCATCGGCGATGACAGCGGCATACGGCGCGTGTGGAGCGTGAATCCCGATGCGAACACCGTCACCGTGGTGAATGCGGTCACCGGCGCTAAAGAAGGCGAATACGCTGTCGGCGTGAATCCGCGCAGCATCGCCCGCGATGTGAATGGCCGCTACTGGGTGACGTGCCACGGCAGTGATGAAATCCTCGTGCTGAATGCCGATGGCACGACGAACACGACGATCTCGCTCGCGTATGGCTCCGCGCCGTTTGGCGTGGCACCTTCGCCGGATGGCACGCTGCTGTATGTCACGCTTTACGGCTCGGGCAGGTTGCATCGTTACTCGGCGGCGAATCCAAACGCGGCACCGCTGACGGTGGCGGGCTTGAACACGCCGCGAGCCATCGCGATCAGCTCAGATGGCGCACGCGTTTTGGTCACGCGCTTCATCTCGCCGGAGCTGCGGGCGGAGATTGGCGAGTTCACGGCCACGTTGGGCTTCACGCGGACGTTCACGCTGACGTCATCAAACAACACGGATGGCGGTGACCGCGCCGCCGGTGTGCCAAACTACCTCGCGGGCATCGCCATCTCGCCGGATGGCACTCGCGCGGCCATCGTGAGCAAGCAGGACAACATCCAGCGCGGCGCGTTCTTCGGCGTGGGCGATCTCACGCACGAGACGACAGTGCGCTCGGTCATCTCCTTCCTCGATCTGACCAACAACGCCGAGATCCCGCACTCGCGTCGTGACTTTGACAATAGCGACAGCCCCAGCGCGGTCACTTACACACCGCTGGGCGATACCCTCCTCGTCACGCATCAGGGCAACAACCGCGTCGTAGGTATCGATGCCTTCAATCTCGCGCCGCTGGCCCAGCAGATCGTCACCGGCGCCACGTTCACCTCACCAGCGGTCATCTCGCTCGATGTCGGCACAGGCTTGGCGCCACAGGGCGTTTTGATTGATGGCATGACGAACCGCCTCTTCACGCAGGACTTCATGGGCCGCAGCATTACCGTGCGCAAAGCCGCGCCGCTGCTGACGCAGAATCAAACCTCGCTGCCACTGATCGCCACGACGAACGCGGTGGCGACGGAGCTGCTCACCGGGCCGGTTTTGCTCGGCAAACAAATCTTCTACAACGCCGCTGATCCACGCATGAGCGCCGACAGCTACATCAGTTGCGCGAGCTGCCACATCGACGGCGGGCACGATGGCCGCGTGTGGGACTTCACCGGTCGTGGCGAAGGTCTGCGCCGCACCACCGATCTGCGCGGGCGCAGCGGTCTGGGGCATGGAGCGGTGCATTGGAGCGGAAACTTCGATGAGATCCAGGACTTCGAGCACGACATCCGCGGTCCCTTCGGCGGCACGGGCTTCTTGAATCTTTCGCCGCAGCAGTTCGCCACGCAGCATCCGAATCCGTCGAGTGGCAAATCGGGCCTCAGCAGCGAACTCGATGCCCTCGCGGCCTATGTTTCATCGCTCACGCCGGTTCACACGCCACGCAGTCCTATGCGAAATACGGACGGCACCTTCACGGCGGCGGCGGTTCGTGGGCAGGCCGTGTTTGCCGCACAAAACTGTGCGTCATGCCACAGCGGCACGAGTTTCACAAACAACGAGCTGGTGGATGTTGGCACGCAGTCGCTCATCAGCGGCTCACGGCTCGGCGCGGTGCTGCCAGGCATCGACACGCCGACCTTGCACGGCCTTCATGCCACGCGTGTTTATTTGCACCATGGTCAGGCGGAGACGCTGGGCGATGTCTTCACCTACGCAGGCGGCACGCTGAGGCTCGGTAGCAGCGGCGAATACATCGGCGCGGCAGGCACCAATGCGGACATTCCCGCGCAGGGAGGCGGTGGCGAGCTGCGCGGAGCCTTTGGCGGTGCCACAGCCTACCTCAACACCACAGGCGCGGCAGCGGTGCGCTACAGCAATGTCGATGGCGGCAGCGGCGGGCTGGCACGCATCGCCATCCGCTATGCGCGTAACTACAACGGCGGCACCGCCAATCTCATCATCAACGGTGCTTCGCAAAGCATCACGTTGCTGCAACAAACACCCGACAATGGTTTCATGACCAGCGGCTGGCGTTGGTTCGTCACGCAGGCCACGCTGAATGCTGGCGCGGTGAATACCATCGAGATTCAACGCATGGATGCCGTGCCGCATCAGATCAGCGCTTTGCTGGTCGCGAACAACACGCAACTCGCCGCCGCGCAGCCGCATCGCCTCGTGCAAAGCCTGCCGACGGGTGATCGCACGGATTTGATCGCGTATATCACGCAGCTCGATGGCCGCGATGCCGCTGGTGTGCCGCTGCCACCGCCGAGTGCGCCTTCACCGCAGCCGCCTGGCATCGTGAGCGAGCCTGCGGACACCACGCTGGCGCTTGGCAACACGCTACAGTTCGTCGTCGCCGTCAGCGGCACGGGACCGTTCAGTTATGAATGGCGTCGCGGCACCACGGTGGTCGGCACGAACAGTCCCGAGCTGCAAATCGTCGGCATCACGCTCGCAGATGCTGGCAGCTACACCTGCACCATCACGAATGCGCAGGGCAACGTCACCACCACGCCAGCGGTGCTCACGGTGAATGGTCCGCTGACCATCACGACAACGACTTTGCCCACAGGCGGCGTGGGCGCAGCCTATAGCACCGCGCTGGCCGCGGCGGGCGGTGTTTCATCACGCACCTGGAGTCTCGACAGCGGCCTGCTACCGCCGGGCATCACGCTTTCCGCCGCAGGCGTGCTCAGCGGCACTCCCACCGTGCCAGCGCGTGCAGCGGTAACCGTGCGTGTCACCGATTCTTCCGGCAGCGACACGCAGGCGCTCACCGTGAACATTGCGCCCGTCGGTGGCTTTGTGAGCGATCCCGATCTCATCCTGCACTACACCTTTGATGAAGGCGCGGGCACTCGCGTGTGGGACATCGGCGGCGGTGGCAACAATCACGCCACCGACGTGAACGGTGCGCACTGGATCAGCGATGGCCGATTCGGCGGAGCGTATGGTCCTAGCTCGACAAACGCGGGCATGCAGAACTTCACGCCAGCCAATCAAGCCGACCTGAATCTCGATCCGCTCGCGCAAGCCTTCACGATCTCACTTTGGTGCCGCACGACCGCGACCGGCTACAACACGCTCTTCAGCAAAGACGGCGGTGATCCTTACCGCATCCAATACCGCCTGTGGATCGCCCCCACGCAGCTTCAGGGCATCAATGGCAACCAATACGGCGGCCAGCTCGCCAGTGTGATCAATGACGGCCAGTGGCACCTCGTCACGATGGTGAATTTCAACGACGCCGGAACGTGGCGCACCCGCGTCTATTATGACAACGGCACGCAGAGCACTCAGTTCAACACCGGCAATGGCGGCACTGTGAGCGAGCTCTTCCGCGTCGGTGGCCTCAGTGCCGGCTGGAACGGTTGGATCGGCCAGATCGACGACTTCCGCGTCTATCGCCGCGCCTTGAGCCAAAGTGAAATCGCCACGCTCTACGCGCCGCCCACTGGACCGAGTGCCACCCTCGCGCTCGCCCCCGGCCAGCA
>CAXNGR010000194.1:0-7000 GCA_964201265.1 Verrucomicrobiaceae bacterium | reverse complement strand
GGTGGCGTGAAGATCTGCGCGTCCTGGTGATCGACTGTGGCGTCGGCATACAAGCCCCCGCCGCCGGACCACACGCGCCCATCGGGCAGCAGCAGGGCGATCGAGTGGTAATTGCGCGGCACGCTGGCATCTGCGGCGGCCCGCCATTGTCCCGTCGTCGGATTCCAGATTTCCGGGATGTAAATCGATCCCGCATCACTGAAAAACGCGCCCACATTCGTGCCGCCGACCACCATGACCTCGCCATTCGGCAGTACGACGGAGTTGGAGAACGAACGTGCGTGGGTCATCGGCGCCGCAGGCGTCACGACGGGCGTGGGGCCGTTCAAATCGACGGTGAAGGCGTTTTTCACCACCGTGCCGTTGTCGATGGCCTGCAAACCGCCGGCCACGAGCACCTTGCCGATGTCATACATCGCCCACGCGCCTTGTTTGGGATAATGCGTGCCGGGCAGGTTCGCGCCTGCGGCGCTGAGCGAGCCTGTGCTGCTGTTGGTGATCCAGTTCAGCGCCTTATGCGGTCCGAAGTGCGCGAGGCGGCCATCCGGCGCGACGAGCAGGAAGGGATGCCAGTTCGGCTCGATGGCGTTCGGGATCGGCGGGTTTACCACGCTGGACCAGTTGATGCCGCTCATGCGCCGCCAGCCGGAGATGGCGTTCCATTGGTCAGTGGTGCCCGTGCCCTCGCCGCCGCCTGCGCCACCGGCGGTGAAGACCTCGCCGCCCGGCAGGGCCACGCTGGTGTTGTACCAGCGGCCTTCGGGCATGGTCTGCGCCGCGCTCCATTCATTCGTGCGCCAGTCGAAGAGGCTGGCCAGTGCCGTGGTGCCGAGGATGCCGTTGCCGCCATTGACCATCAAGCGTCCGTCCTGGAGCTGCGACAAGCCGCCGCAGAACATGTCATGGCGTGGATTGTTCAGCTCGGTGAACACACCGGTGGCCGGATCCCACACCGCCGCGTAAGTGAACTGTGGGCCGTCGGGAAACGAGGTGCGTTGATTCGAGGCGAAGGTCAGCAGCCGCCCGTCCGCCAGCAGCGCCGCTGACACAGGAATGTGCGGCTCCCAGGAAATAACGGGCGTCCAGTTTCCCAAGGTTGAGTATTCCGCCGGGGAAGGCGCGGAGATGTTCATTTCCACCGCCTGTGCGATCGGGGCAAGCCGCGCCGCTTCCATGAGCAAGGTGTCAGCTCCTGTGTGATGATCCACGTCTGCCAATGCGGTGCATGCCGACGACAAAATCATCCCACATGCAACAAGGCTCGTAAGCCCTGGCCTGTGCGAGCGATGCAGATGGCTTGCAAGGTCGCGCTTCATTGCTGAGAGGTTTCTCAAAAGAAAACCATGCATCGTCCTTCAAGGCAGGCTCACAATTAAGGAGATTGTAAATAAGCTTTCGTGCTCCGAACCATTGGTGCGGCCTGATTGTTGGCGGGGCCGGTTTCGCGCCCTTGCACTCACCTGCGCACGCTCTATTCTCGCCGCCCTGTCCCCCTTTCATTTCCCAGCCGTGGCCAAAAAGTCTTCCTCCAAAAACGCCGAATCCCACTCGCCCATCCTGCCTTCCGCCGCGCCGGTGGAGCACAAGCCTGTCGATGACCTGTACGGCGACTGGTTCCTGGACTACGCCAGCTACGTCATCTTGGAGCGTGCCGTGCCGCACATGCATGATGGTTTGAAGCCCGTGCAGCGCCGCATCCTGCACAGCATGGACGAGCTGGAAGACGGCCGGTACAATAAGGTCGCCAACGTCGTGGGCAATACGATGAAGTATCACCCGCATGGCGACGCCTCGATTGGCGACGCGATGGTGCAACTCGGTCAAAAAGACCTCCTCATCGACACCCAGGGCAACTGGGGCAACACGCTGACGGGCGATAACGCCGCCGCGCCGCGATACATTGAGGCGCGCCTGTCCAAGTTCGCGCTGGATGTCGTGTTCAGCCCCAAAGTCACCGAATGGTCCGCCTCCTACGACGGGCGCAACAAGGAGCCGGTGACGCTGCCGGTGAAGTTCCCGTTGCTGCTGGCGCAGGGCGTCGAAGGCATCGCCGTGGGCCTGTCCTGCCGCATTTTGCCGCACAATTTCATCGAGCTGTGTGATGCGAGCATCGCCGCGCTGCGTGGCGAGGAGTTCAACCTGCTGCCGGACTTCTTCACCGGCGGCATCATGGACGCCAAGGACTACAACGGCGGCCTGCGCGGCGGCCGTGTGCGCGTGCGTGCCAAGATCGAGGAAGGGCCGAAGAAAAACACGCTCACCATCACCGAGATCCCCTACGGCACGACGACGGGCGGTTTGATGGACAGCATCGTGGCCGCCAACGACAAGGGGAAGATCAAGATCGCCCACGTCGATGACAACACGGCGGAAAAGGTCGAGATCGTCGTGCAACTCCCCGCCGGTACCGATGTGGAGCAGACCATCCAGGCGCTCTACGCCTTCACCGACTGCGAGATCAGCCTGCCGCCCAACGCCGTTGTCATCCATGATGACAAGCCGCGCTTTTTGAATGTGAACGAGCTGCTGAGGGGCAGCGCGGAGAACACCAAGCGGCTGCTGGGTCGCGAGCTGGAGATCGCGCTCGGTGAGCTGGAGGAAAAATGGCACTTCAGCTCCCTGGAGAAGATTTTCATCGAGAACCGCATCTACCGCCGCATTGAGGAATGCGAGACCTGGGAGGCCGTGCTCGACGCCATCTGGAAAGGACTCAAGCCGCACCTCAGCGTGCTCAAACGCGAGATCACCAACGAGGACGTGGCCCGCCTGACCGAGATCAAGATCAAGCGCATCTCCAAGTTCAACAGCTTCGAGGCCGACGAGCAGATCCGTGAGCTGGAGGAGGAGATCGCGCAGGTGAACAAGTTCCTCAAGCAGCTCACCAAGTTCGCTGTGGCGCACTTTGAGCAGTTGAAGAAGAGCTACGGCGCGGGCCGCGAGCGCCGCACGGTCATTTCCAGCTTCGACCGCGTGTCCGCCGCCGAGGTCATCATCCAGGGCGAGACGCTTTACCTCAACGCCAAGGAAGGCTTCGCCGGCACCGGCCTGAAGAAAGAGGGCGAGCCGCTCTGCAAGTGCTCGCCGCTCGACGATGTGATCTTCTTCACCCGCGAAGGCACCATGAGCGTCACCAAGGCCGCGCCGAAGTTCTTCGTGGGCAAGAACCCGCACTACATCAGCCTCTTCAAGAAGGACGACGAGGCCGTTTACACGCTGATCTATCGCGATGGCCGCCAGGGAAGCCTGATGGCCAAACGCTTTCGCATCGGCGGCGTCACGCGGGACAAGGAATACGCCCTCACCAAAGGCACGCCCGGCAGCAATGTGCTCTACTTCATGCGCCACGAGACCGAGGAGGAGTCGAACGCGCAAAGCGTCATCGTTCACCTCAAGCCCGCTCTCTACCTGCGAAATCTCACGATCAAGTTCCCATTCAACTCGATGGCCATCAAAGGCCGCGAGTCGCAGGGGAACATCATCACCAAACACGCCGTGGACCGTGTCGTGCGTGAGCCGAAGAGCGGTGAGGCATAATCTGGACGAGCGTCGGTGCGGTGAGCGTGCCCATTTCGCCAGGACTCGCCTGCCAGGGTGAAAATCAACCGCGAATGTGAGCCACAGCTCAGGCGTCTTGACCGCAAGCTGGCGATGAGGGAAGCTCCCGAGGAACTCAAACAACTTCAGGAGGAAGCCGTTGCCGCGAATTCATGAATACGATCATTTTGTCAAGCAGTTGCACCCTGACCCCGTTTCCCGCTGAAGTTCAGGTAATCATGGAGAAGGTTTACAAGAAGTATCCACTTCCACCCGCCAACTGAACATGAAAGAAATCTATGAATTTCGAGTGGGAGAAGAGTTTGCGCCTCGGCTTTTTGAAGCTACCGAGGGCAAGCGCTTGGGGGACTCAGTCCGAAAAATTGAAATCGCAGATGATGATCCGCGTTTTGAAACAATGGTAGGTTGCAATCGGAAATACGGGCCAAAACAGATGTGGCGTTCTTTTATGGGTGGAATTTGCGACGCCGTTATTCAAAAGCCGAACTTGAAGCTGCCACTCTCTTTCAATTCAAAGTGACCTCGACGTTTGAGCCAGCCGGTGAAGAATACGGAACAAAATACGATGAAACGACGGCCTGCCCGCGTTGCGGTGCAGGAGCCATGCAGAGCACGCCGCTTTACTTGCCCGAAAAGCGAATCCCCAAGAACAAAGATGTCAGCCGCACAATCGCCGGTGAAATCGTGGTGTCGCGGCGGGCAGCAGAACTTTTTGCGCGGCATGGAATCACTGGTGCCAAGTTGTTGCCGATCCGTTCCAAGGGCGCATCGAGTGTCGAGTCCAAAGATTGGTTCCAACTCATTGTGCAAAGCTCGGAAGCCGAAGTCATCGCACCAACTCGCGTTGGGATTAACCCGTTTGATGACGACGTGAAAGGAGAATGCCGCTGTCCGCTCGGCGATCTAATTGGGCTTAATCTCCTCTCCGAAGTGTCCATCAAATCCGCCTCTCGTGGCAACGAAGACATCATCACCACGCAGCAGTTCGTCGGCACGCGTCGAGGACTACTGCGACCAGAGCGAATTATTCTCGCCTCGTCCAAACTCCGGCGATTGATCGAATCTGAAAAGCTCAAGGGTCTTGAGGTAGAAGTTGCACATTTCGTATGAGGCAGCGTCGAGCCGCTGGAAAATCAATGAACTTAAATGCTAACCAATAGCCTTGGCCGTACCAAGCTACTCGAATAAAATGAAATTAGGACACGTTTCTCGTTGCACTTGGGCTTCGCAGTTGATGCACCCCTGCGGGGCAAATCTTGGATTTGTCTCAAACGCTTCCGTCCCTCGGCGTTTGTCGGTTCCGAAACCTCCTATGTTGAAGCGGCTTCTCGAATAAGCACCCGCCTGCGTTGGCTCACTTGTGGCTGATGTCTTATCTGGAGCCGACGACGCGGTTGACGGAGAAAAGAAAACCTGCTCTAACTCAACATGCCAATGCCATGTTGTCTTCGTTCCACTCAGACGACGCGGTGGATCGTGTCGTGCGTGAGCCGAAGAGCGGCGAGGTTTCGGCCTAACGGGCGGGCAAACCGTTGCAACAATTCGGCGAAACGCTCGTTCCGAGTGGCCCAGCCATGATTCGCTCTCTTTTTGCCTCATTTCTTCTCGTCACCGCCGCCACGGCGGCGCAGACGCCGAACGTCGTTTTCATCTTCTGCGATGACCTGACCACGCAGGCCATCAGCGCGTATGGCGACCGCCGGAAGCTGCTCGAAACGCCGAACATGGACCGCATCGCCAAGGAAGGCATGCGCTTTGACCGCTGCCTCGTCACCAACTCCATCTGCGGCCCGAGCCGCGCGGTGATCCAGACCGGCAAGTACTCGCACGCCAACGGCTTCTACAACAACAGCAACAGCAAGTTTGACAGCTCCCAGCCGACCTTCCCGAAGGTGATGCAGAAGAGCGGCTACCAGATGGCGGTGATCGGCAAGTGGCACCTCATGACCGACCCAGTCGGCTACGACTACTGGAACGTGCTGCCCGGCCAGGGCGCGTATTACAACCCGCCGATGATCGAGAACGGCAAGCCGGTGAAGTACGAAGGTTACACCACCGACATCATCGGTGATCTCACGCTCAAGTGGCTCGACCAGCGCGACAAGACAAAGCCTTTCATGATGATGAGCCAACACAAGGCCCCGCATCGCGAATGGGAGCCGCCGCTGCGCCTGCTCGGCTTTGACAAGGACCGCGTCTATGAGGAACCCGAGACGCTGTTCGACAGCTACAGCGGCCGCAGCAAGGCGGTGAGCGATCACGACATGGGCATCGACCGCACTTTCACGCCCAAGGACGCCAAACTCGTTCCCCCCGGCAATCTGACGCCTGAACAGCGCAAGCAATGGGACGCCTACTACGAACCGCGTAATGCCAAGTACACCGCTGCGGCCCCTGCGGGCCGCGATCTCGTGAAATGGCGCTACCAGCGCTACATGCACGACTACCTGGCCTGCGTGAAGGCGGTGGATGAAAATGTGGGCCGTGTGCTCGACTACCTCGACAAAAACGGTCTCACGGAGAACACGGTGGTCATTCTGAGCAGTGACCAGGGCTTCTTCCTCGGCGAGCACGGCTGGTTCGACAAGCGCTGGATCTTTGAGGAGTCGCTGCGCACGCCGCTGCTCGTCCGCTGGCCGGGCGTGATCAAGCCGGGCAGCAGCACGAGTCAAATCGTGAGCCTGATCGACTTCGCCAGCACCTTCCTGGATATCACCAAGTGCGAGAATCTGGCCGACGTGCATGGCCGCAGCTTTGTGCCGCTCATGAAGGGCGAGACGCCCTCTGATTGGCGCAAATCACTCTATTACCACTATTACGAGTTCCCGGTGCCGCATCGCGTGAGGCCGCACTACGGCGTCATCACCGACCAGTTCAAGCTGGTGCATTACTACAAGCCGGATGTGGATGACTGGGAACTGCTGGACCGCAAAGCTGACCCGCTTGAGGTGAAGGACTTCTACAACGATCCTGCCTACGCCGACAAGGTGAAGGAGCTGAAAGCCGAAATCCTCCGCCTTCAGGCTGAGGTGAAGGAAACCATGCCGCCACCACGATTCACGCACGGCAACAAAGCCTTCGATGGCGAGGTCAACCCACCGCAGCAGCCGAAAGGCAAGGGCAAGAAAAAGAACGCGGCGAAGAAGGAATAGCCTCAGCTCCAGAAGTGGAACCACTGGTTTAACCAACCCACCACGGCGGCGATGGCGCCGATGACAAACACGCCTTCGGTGAACATCCGCAGTTTGGCACCGCGACGGGCGCGCTGCTGGGCGATGGGCACGCGACGTTGACGACGTGGGGCAGGGGAGGAGAGTTCCATCGGCGGCACCATGTTGATGTTCGCGAGGCGCTGCTGGCGCTGCATGCGCGGCGCATCGGCAATGAGGCACTCCAGGCGGTGAATCTGGCTGTTCACCTCATCCGAGCGCTTGGCCAGATGCCG
>CAXNGR010000193.1:0-7013 GCA_964201265.1 Verrucomicrobiaceae bacterium | reverse complement strand
ATGATTTACCTGACGGAAGGTGCCGTCTCGCCCTACTACGCCGGCTTGAACTTGGTCATGCTGGCCTCCGCCGTGGTGATGCGGTGGCCGGTCGTGGACAGCGCCGTGTTTTTTGTTCTGACACTCGCCGCGTATCTGACGGGCTGCCTTCTGCACGGACCCGTGACGAACGAGGGACTCTTTTTCAACAATCTCTACTTCCTCACGGTGACCGGTGTTGCGATGCTGGCTGGAAGCTGGCAATACAACAACATCCGCCGCTCTGAGTTCCAGCTCCGCTTCCGTTTGGATGAGAACCGCGTCGAGCTTGAAGCCTCCAATCAAAAGCTGCGGGAGCTTGACGAGGCCAAAAGCCGCTTTTTTGCCAACATCAGCCATGAGTTGCGCACGCCGCTCACACTCATGATCGCTCCGCTGGAGTCGCTCATTCACCGTGCGGATGCCGGCCGCTCCGCCGAGGAGCGTGATCTGCTGGGCACCATGCATGGCAACGCCATGCGTCTGCTCAAACTCATCAACGACCTGCTGGACCTCGTCCGCCTCGAGTCGGGCCGCTCGCAGGTCCGTTTGAAAAAAGTGTGCATCGACGAGTTCATTCACGGTCTTTCCAACGCGGTCTCCGCCGTGGCCCAGGACAAGCGCATCCACCTTCAGGCGTATGTGGACCCATCCCTCGGCTTTGTGATGACCGACTCGGAAAAACTCGAGCGAATCTGTCTCAACCTGCTTTTCAACGCCCTCAAATTCACCGCCGCCAACGGGCGCGTGGATTTCAGCGCCGAGCAGAAGGACGGCTGGCTCGTCATTGAAGTGCGGGACACCGGGATGGGCATCCCTGCGGATCAACTGCCGCACATCTTCAGCCGCTTTTGGCAGGCGGACACTTCCTCCCAGCGCAAATTCCAAGGCATGGGCATCGGTCTGGCCCTCGTCAAAGAACTCGCGGAAGTGCAGGATGGCAGTGTCTCCGCCGCCAGCATCGTCGGCCAAGGCACGACGATGACGGTCAAACTGCCTCTTCTGACCTCCGAAACCACGGCCATCACGGACGAATCCGAGCTTGCGGACGAAGAACTGCCCTCCGAGGAGCCGCCAGCGGAGAAAAAAGACTGGATCGCCGACCTCTACCGCCGTGCGGAGATGTTCCCGGCCATGACATCGCTTCAGGCCACCCTGCGCCCGGTGGAAACAGGCATCGGTCGCAGCCGCAAGCCCATGCTCCTCATCGCCGACGACGAACCTGACATGCTGCGCTTCCTCAAAAGCCAGCTCAGCGCCAACTTTGAGGTGCTGGAGGCCGTGGATGGCCAGCAGGCCCTCGAAAAGGCCTCCCAGTTCCTCCCAGACATCATTCTCTCCGACATGATGATGCCAGAAAAAGACGGACTGCAGGTCTGCCGGGAGCTACGTGAGCGCACCTCCACCCGCTCCATCCCCGTCGTGCTGCTCACCGCTCGTGCCGACGAGAAAACCAAGATCGACTGTCTCGCCGCTGGGGCCAGCGACTTCCTCTCCAAGCCGTTCTCACTGACCGAGATCCAGGTCCGCCTCAAAAACCTCGTCGATTCGCGGCTTTACCAAAAAGAACTGTTCATTCAAAAGCAGCAGCTCGAAAACGCGCTGGAGCAGATCAAGGAAACCGAGTCCATGCTCGTGCAAAACGAGAAGCTGGCCTCACTCGGTCGTCTGAGTGCCGGTCTGATCCATGAGATCAACAACCCGCTCAACTACGCTCGTCAGGGACTCCACATCATGGGGCGCACCACCGAGCTGTTGCCCGAGGAAGAGCGGGCGGACTTCGCCGACACGCTTAAAGATGTGGAGGATGGGGTGAACCGCGTCATTCAGATCATCTCCGACCTGCGTGGATTCACCCGCAACACACGCGAGCTCGGTCACGCCTTTGATTTGAAGTCCACCGTCGAGACCGGCATCCGCTTCTTCTCCCACGTCTGGAAAGACGGGGTCCAGCGCGAGGTGGACATCCCCGCTGGACTCGAGATCCGCGGGGACAGCAACCAGTTCGTGCAAGTCTTCATCAACCTCGTGCAAAACGCCCTAGATGCGATGGCCACGAAACAATACCCAGAGGGTGAAAAGCCCAGCATGCGCATTTCCGGCCACGAGCGCAGGGACAAAATCGTCTTCACCATCCGGGACAACGGGCCCGGCATTCCGCAGGAGATTAAGGACAAGATTTTCGACCCCTTTTTCACCACCAAGGACGTGGGGCAGGGCATGGGCCTCGGTTTGGCCATCTGCAACCGCATCATCGCTGACCATGGCGGCCGGGTCGAGGTACTCAGCCAGCCCGGACAGTTCACCGAGTTCGTCCTCGAATTCCCCTCAGCCAACACAACTCATCCAACAACAGCCGACACCTAGAAGAAACCCATCCCATGCAAAACCAATACGACCTCAAACGTTATGCCGTGCTCTATGTCGATGACGAGGAGATGGCGCTGAAGTACTTTGAAAAATCATTCGGCAAAGAGTTCCGCATCCTCACCGCCAATAACGCCGCCGACGGCCTCAAGATCATCGAGCAGCACGGAGATGAGATCGCCGTCCTGCTTTCCGACCAGCGCATGCCAGGGGAGAAGGGCGTTCAGCTCCTTGAGCGCGCCCGGCAGCTCCGCCCGCGCCTCGTGCGCATGATGGTCACCGCCTACGCTGACTTTGGCGTCACCGTGGATGCCGTGAACCTCGGCAGCATCTTCCGCTATGTCTCCAAACCAATCCAGGTCGAGGACATGCGCAATACCCTGCACCGTGCCATGGACTTCTTCGTCCTACAGCAGGAGCGCGATGATCTGCTGCGCGAAAAACTCTCCGTTCTCCAAAACATGCTCATCACTGACCGTGTTTTGGGCCTCGGCATTGTCGCCGCCGGCCTCCACCAGCACCTGCGCAACCCACTCCGCGCCGTCCATGCCTTCCTGGAGCTCACTCCCGGCAGATTCGGGCGCCAAAACCTGGATCTCGACAAGCTACGGGACGCCAGCTTCTGGCGCGACTTCCACGGCCTCGTGGTCAAGCAGTCCACGCGCATCGCTGACCTGCTTGGCGGCCTGCAAGGCACCCCGTCCACTCAAAACGTCGATGTCGCGGCCCTGCTGCAGGAAGTCATCAGCCAGCAGCAGTCGGCATTCACCGGCAAAGGTCTCGAATTGAACGCTGAAGCCACCAGTGGAGGACTCTCTGGGCTAAACACAGACGAACCGCGGCTGCGGCAGATGCTCCAGCTTCTGCTTCAGAGCGAATGGTCACGTCTCCCCGCTGGCACCAAAGTCAGTCTTTCTGCCCAAACTGTCGCCGAAGGCCCAGAAGCTGGTTCGCTCTTGCTGACCCTCGTGGATAACGGTCCTGCGCTGTCCACCACCGTCCTGGGTTCGGTCTTCGATCCCTTCCACATCAACGCGGAGTCCGAAGACGCCACGGGCCTTCAGCTCATGGGGGTGTATTTCCTGGCCCATCATCTGGGTGGCAAAATCACCTCTCCACGCAGTCAGTCAGGACGAACATTCAACATTACGCTTCCTGCCACCCCACCCGCCGCCTTAACCGCCACAGACGGCAGTCGCGAGTTCATCAGTAATGTGCTCATGAATGACACCTTGTGGGAACGTTTGCTGCCAGATGGCTAACATCTGTATTATCAAGCAAAGTTTAATTTCCATACCTGATCACTTTTTGTTAACCTAACGGTTCGGGGTTATTCTTATAATGGGCTGAAGCACAAAACTCACGCAAAACGCTTGAGTCAGGGCTTTTGAAGCCTTAACTCAGCCAGAGTCGGTTCATGCCAGCTCGCAGACGTATCTTGTTGGAAATCAACAGGTCCCCGTAGTTCAATGGATAGAACGAGGGTTTCCTAAACTCTAAATACAGGTTCGATTCCTGTCGGGGACACCAAACTTCAGGTTGATGGCTGCAGTTGAGCTGTTTGTGGATCACTACAAACAAGTTGCTCAAGCTTGAAAACGGGTGCCAAGTAGCCTTGGAGTCAGCATTAAACGGTGACAGAATAGGTGATTTGCTTGTTGTGTAACCGATTGGTTGCCAAATAGTTAAATTATTTCCAGCGCGGAAAAAGTGTTGCGCCAATTGGCGTATATATGGTTGAATCAGAATTTAATCTGTACATGGCAACCAACCTAGCGACAGCTCGTGTCCACACGAGTTTACATTTCCATCGTGTCTTCACGCCCAGAACAAGGGCTGTAACAACCGCGCCTCAATCATTGAAGGCGCTACACGTCGTCACCTGTTAGACCAACGAATTTTTGCCCCTTTTTAATCTATGAAAACTCTTCGACAACACCGCAAGCTCCTGGGTTGGCTCATGACGTGCCTCATGGTCACATGGCTGCCTGGGCCATATGCTCAGGCGCTTACCGGTACTTGGATTGAGGATGAAAAGGGCAGTCTTGTATGGACAGATGCCACGAACTGGACTGGGGGTAGCATTCCAGGCTTTGCCATCGGAGATTCAGCGTCACTCAGTTGGGTCTTTCCTGGGGTTCAGACGATCAGCCTGAACCGTCTTTTGACTCTTGGAACGCTTAATTTTGCGACAGGTGCCAGCTCGACCATCGCTCTCAGCAGTGGTGTGGGTGGCACCTTGAGCATGAATAATGCCGGGGCGGCGGTTATCAATAAAACCGGTGCGGGCACAGCCGGGATTCTGACCAACCTGAGTCTGCAGAACAATTTGACGCTTAATGTGAGCCTGGGCGTGCTCGTGCTGGACGGCGTGGTGGATGGACAAAACAACTTGGTGAAGAACGGTGAGGGCACACTGGTTGTGCGCCGATCGAACAATTTCACCGGTCTGACGACCCTGAACGGCGGTATCACCGTGGTCGCGCCTGCTAGCAACGATCTTCCGGTTTTGGGGCCAAGCAATATGCTCCAGGGAACCTATGTGAATTCGGGTGCGACTTTGGCGCTCAATAACGACGCCTCCAACGTGGCTGGAGACACTACAGGCGGTACCAGCTTCAACTCGGAGCCTCTATTTATCAATGGGCAGGGATTCCGAGATCAAGGTTCGCTCCGCAAACTTCTTGGCCGTGAGGACAGCAACTTCACCGGACCAGTGACGATGCTCGGAGACTCGCGGGTGCAGTCCGACTGGGGGACATTGACGTTGAGCGGGACGGTGTTCACCAACAATAAAAATCTTCGTGCAGGTGGTGCTGGTTTTGTCTCCCTCACAGGCGGTGTGAGCGGCAGCGGCACGATCACGCATTACGGACTTAGCGGCTTCCGCATGCAGAATCTCACGACCACAGCCCAGACTTTCTCAGGCGCGATCGTCTCGGAGCTGGGTGAAATTCGAGCAGATGCCAGTGATGGCACCACCGGATTCAATCCTTATGCGAACGTTTCCTCATTCACGATCAAGAATGGATTATTAAACATCTACGCCAATACTGCTGCAATGGCGGCTCAGAATCGTGTCGATGATGACATTCCAGTCTTCCTGCAATCGGGCCGAATCCGGCTCGAAAATGCATCTGGCACCAGTACCAACGTGGTGCCGTGGAACGAGGTGCTCGGCGCGGTCACCATCGTTTCAGGCAAGGCCTACATCGACATGCGTGATACCAGTAACGCAACTGGTGAGCACGCGATCACCCTCGGCAGCCTGACGCGTGGTGCGGGAACCACGCTGCGTCTCGGCGGGGAAGGCGGGGTGGCAACGGAAATCGGCACAAGCAGTCGCTACCGAGTCATGAACCTGGACCTGAATGGCGACGGCAACGTCCCGTTCGTGGGCGGCTGGGCCTATTACAACGCTGAGTTTTTGAAATATAACGATCCAAATTCCGGCGGTTTTGGCTATCGAGCCTTGGAGGCTGGTGATTATGCCATTAACACGGCTGAAACCACCTGGAACAGCACTCAGAACATCAAAATCACCACGACGGCGACCACCACTTTGACTGCGGATCGAACCATCCAGTCTTTGAACATCATTGATGCCACGGCGAGAACCCTCACAGGCAATGCCGGGACCACGTTGACGATCGAATCTGGCGGTCTTTTGACCAGTGGGGGGGGGCATGTGATCTCCGTGCCGTTTCTGACCGCAGGAGCCGGAAGCAACTATGAGCTATATGACATCGCCTGGGGTTCCAATGTGATCAGTTCAGTCATCAAGGACAATGGCGCGAATGCGGTTTCGCTGATCAAGGATGGAGGTGGTACGACTTCCTTCTTCGGTGCCAACACCTATACCGGAACCACGTACATTCTTGAGGGGCAGTTTCGCGATGTGATTGGCTCAAACCGAGTCGCGCTCGGTTCTGGGAATCTAAACATTGTTGGTTCGCCGATCGGTCAGGGTGTCTATGAAACAGATCGCGATTTCACTCGCGCCTTGGGCACGGGGGCGGGGCAGGTGCAGATCACGGGTGGTACTGGATCGGGTTTTGCCGCCTATGGTGCGCCAGTGGATGTCAACTTTGGTGGCAGTGGTGCCAGCGTCGTTTGGGGCAGTACCACATTCAATCCAGGTGTTTTCACGCTAAACGGTGGCAATGCCACGCATGTGGTGAACTTGGTCAACGATCTCGATCTCGGTGGGGAGCAGCGCTACATTCGTCTGGACGGCAACGCGTCAGCTGGCAACCGTGCGGTGATCGGGACGATTTCAGGCGACGTCTCCAACGGCAGTATTGTGAAACGCGGTGGAGGCATTTTGTTGTTTGACGGTGCCAAATCCTACGAAGGCGGCACACTTATTCATGAAAGTGAGTTCTGGCTGATCGGAAATGGCACGGCTGGTGCCACTGTGACAGGCAACGACATCCAAATCGGCTCTACAGGGCGCCTGAGGATCGAGGGGCCGTCCAACATCGGCTCGAATCAGATGATCATGATGCAGAACTCGGATGACAACAGTGCCTCAGCCATCGCTTTCGGTGCGGGTTACGGCACGGGCGAGGGCATCACGTTCAACAGTCTTGTCAACACTGGTGGCCTGCCGCAAACTGGACCCTACA
>CAXNGR010000192.1:0-7047 GCA_964201265.1 Verrucomicrobiaceae bacterium | reverse complement strand
ATGAGCTTCCAGTCGCCCTCGCGGATAACGGCGCAGGGCGTGCGGCCGTAGTTCGTGGTGTAGGTGGGCCTGTGCCAGAACAACGCGGGGCGCTGGAGCGGGCCGGTTTGGGTGAGTAGTGGGAGGATGTTTTCGCCGTCTAAAGTAGTCATCTCGCTCCGTCGAGATGAACGGGGCGTGTTGGCGGCAGGCGAAGCGTCCGATGAAGCGTCGGCGTTGTTGGCGGACGGAGTCTTCGGCTCCTCTCGCGGAGCGAGAGGGCTACTTTGCGAAGCAGCCACACTCATAAACGTCGGAGAAAAATCGACGGTATGCACGGGCACATCGCACTCACTGTCGACTTTCACTTTGCCCGGCCAGCGCACGAGGAGCGGGACGCGGATGCCGCCTTCGTAGGGCGAGCCTTTGCCTTCGCGGAGCGGGGCGTTGTTCGTCACGCGGGAGAGGCCGCCGTTGTCGCTGGTGAAGATGACGAGCGTGTTTTCGCTGAGATTGAGTTCATCGAGTTTCGCCAGCAAGCGGCCCACTTCGTTGTCGAGATGCTCCAGCATGGCGAGGTAGTTGGCGATGGGACGCTCGGTGGAACTGCCTTCATCGTTTGCCGACCGCTTGAAGCCTCGGGCGACATGTTTGGCGATCAAAGCCTCCGGCGCTTCCAGCTTCGTGTGCGGGCTGAAATGTGCGGCGAAGGCAAACCAGGGCCTGCTGCGATTCGATTCGATAAAGCCGATGATGTCATCCGTGATGGCGGTGACGGTTTTGTCTTCGTGATGCTCATTGCCATTCGCCGGACCGGCGAAGTCGAAGCCGTAGGAGTCAAAGTAACCTTCACGCTTCCGCAGGGCTGCCACCGCGTAGTTGTGCGCGATGTGCCACTTGCCGCTGATGCCGGTCGTGTAGCCTGCCTTGCGCAAGGTTGTCGCCAGCGTGGCTGTTTCCGGTCCCAAAGCATCCTTCGCCTCGGCGGAACGCATCGGCGCAAACGAAGGCTCCTTCTCGTTCAGCACCTTGAACACCCCCGTGCGAGCGCCGTATTGCCCGGAAAGAAAGGCGGCACGCGTCGGCGAGCATTGCGCATCCGCATACGCCTGCGTGAAGCGCATGCCTTGAGTCGCGAGACGATCCAAGTTAGGCGTTTGCAGGTCTTTGTTGCCGTAGCAGCTCAGTGCATTCCATCCCATATCATCGGCGAGGATGTGGAGGATGTTGGGACGCGGCTCCGCCGCGAATGACGAATGTGGAATGGCGAATGACGAAGCGACGAGGATGAGGATGAGGATGAGGAGAAGACTTTTCATGGCTCGAAGGTGTTTTTGGACTCATGCAGTTCCTTTGGCAGTTCGCCGACCGGGTCAGGGGCGATGTAGTCGAAGGCGCTGCCATCTCCCATGCCTGCGAACACATTCTCGCGCACGATGATATTCTTCGGCAGCAGTGGATACTCTTTGCGTGAGTAGATGCCGGCGGCGATGCGCTTCTCGCAATGCTCGAAGCGGTTACGGGTGATAAGGATGTCGTGTGAGCGTCCGTAGCCGCCGAGAGCGTCGGTTTCGCCGTAGGTCTCCACGTCGGCGGCCATGAGGGAGATAGGCCAGGCGTAGTAGTCCTTCGGCTTTTTCAGGTTGCGGAAGATGTTGCCGATGATGACATGGCCGTCGCCTTGCAAACGGACGCCGCCAGTGTTCTCGCGGCCTTGGCCGTCGAAGAGGTTGTCCTGCACGAGCACGCGGCGGGCGGTGCGCAGGCAGAGCACGCCCTGGCTGGCGATGAAGCGATTCTTTCGCACGACGATATCAGAGGCCTTGAGCGTGATGAGTTCGTTCTCGCCGTCGCAGCGTTCGAAGGTGTTTCCCTGGATGAGCGATCCTGTGGCAGCCGCACGCGAGCCGCTCCAGCCGATTTGCAGGATCTCGTAGCCGTTTTGATCGTCGATCTTCGGTCGATCAATGAAGCGGTTGTTGAGCACGTGCAGTTGTTGCAGCCCGCCCTTGGGCAGTTCCGCCGCACCGAGCATCTGCCCGATGTGCTTGAAGCCGCTGAAGGTGGAGTTCGACACCGTGTTGCCACGACCTCGCATGCTCATGAGCCAGAGACGCAGCTTCGGCCAGTCCGCAGGGTTCGTGGAGCCGCAGTTCTCGAAGCGCAGGCGATTGAAGAGGCAGTGATTGGCCGGTTTGGCCTCTCCATTGCCCACGCGGAAGAGCACCTCGTTGTTCTTCGATACCGTCACGCCTTGAAAAGCCAGATCATGCACGATGAGATGCTCGCCATGAAACGTCACCGCAGATTCGCCGGTGAAACTCACGCTCCCCGGCTTCTCCGGCCGGATAATAATCGGGGCCTCAGCCGTGCCATGGCCTTCAAAGGTGAACCGTGCATCCTTCCAAGCCGTGCCCGCGAGCACCAACTGATCTCCCGGCTTGAGCTTACCAGACAAAGCGCGGACTTCGACGGCTGAATGAGCCACATGCATCTGCCCGCTGCCAAAGTCGCCGGATTCGATCTTCGCGAGTCGTGGATCAACCAGACGCTGAAGATCGAGGCGGAGCGTCTTCGGCAGTTCATCTGCCATGACGCACAAACTCCAAAGGCAGAGGCAAAGTGCGGCTCTCATGGCTTCGCGGCAGCATGGAGTTTCGCCTTGTTCTTCTCCCATTCCGCATTCGGCAGCGCTTCCCAGATACGCAGCTTGCGAAAGCTCGCCTCGGTGCCCGCACCGAGCATGAGGCTGTGTTTGGCGGTGCCGATGAGCGGATGGCTCAGCGTGATGCTTTGCTTGTCGAGTGTGCCGACGACTTCATCGCCCTGGATCTCCAGCACGACGGTGTGCCATTCGTTCAGATTGATTGGCATGAGCAGCTTCACGGTGGGGCCTTTCTCGCGCTGCTTGGTGGCCGGATTGATCTTGTCCGTGTCATACGGCGTCAAAAACAGGCCGCCCTGGCCGAGGCTGAGCGAGATGACGTAGTCCTTCGCGTCCGTGGCCTTCACAAACAGCGAGCGATACTTCCTGCCCTCGTCCGGCACGTCGTTGAGGCGCACCTCGCACTGGATGATCACGTTTTGAAACGGGATGCCAAACGAAGCCGTGGCCGGATGATTCGCACCGGGTGTCTCGATGCCGCGGAACTCGCCCTTCGCGATCTCCCAGCGCCCGCCTTTGCCACCCTTGGCCGAGCTGTTGTAGCGCCAGCCGCTGAAGCCGCTCGCGAAACCAACGGGCTTTCCGGTGAACGGTGGAGGCGCTTGAGCGAAGTCCTCACTGGCGAGCAGTTTGCCCCGCGCGGTCATGAGCGTGGGAAGCAAGGATTCTTCAGCGCAGGCCAAGGTGGCGGCGGATAGGAGGATGAGTAGAGATTTCAGATTCATGATGGAAGTGGCTGACAGCAAATGGGGGCAGAAAAATGGGTTCTGATATTTGCTGCCCCCATTTTTCTGTCAGCTCGGTTATTTCTTCTTCGCCTTCGGTGTGGCGGGAGCTTTCGGATACCGCACGACTTTGATGTCGTTCTTTTGCGGGGTTCCAGGCGTGCTGCGACCGGCGCGGATGAGTTTTTCAAAAGCGGCCTGCATCGCTTTGAGGCGGTCGGGATGCAGCGGGGCCATGTTCATCGACTCAGCGAGGTCTTCGTCAAGGTTGTAGAGTTCCGGCTTGGCTGCGGCGACGTATTTCCAAGCGCCTTCGCGGAAGCTGGGCGTGCCGCCGCAGGCCGTGTTCACGGCGTTCATGCGAATAGGGCGATCTTCGCCTTTGAGCAGAGGCATCAGGCTGAAGCTGTCCTCGCCTGCATTCTCCGGCAGCGTCGTGCCGAGGATCTCGGCGAGCGTGGCGAGGGTGTCCGCTTGCAGGACGTGTTGTTTGCACACGCTGCCTGCTTTAACGACTCCAGGCCATTTCACCACAAAGGGCACGCGATGACCGCCTTCATAGACGGAGGTCTTGTAGTCGCGCAGCGGGCCGCTGGGGAAGTGCCCCTGCTTCTCCATGTCCTTCACGCCGATGTATGCCGCACAGCCGTTGTCGCTCGTGAAAAGTACGAAGGTATCTTTTTCGACGCCACTGGTCTTCAAAGCCTCCAGAACGCGGCCAATCACCGCATCCGTCTCCATCACCAAATCGGCGAAGTCGTTGTTCAGACCACTTTTGCCCTTCCACTCGGGATTCACGGCCAACGGCGTGTGCGGCGAGGTCAGCGGCAGGTAGAGCAAAAAGGGCTTCTTCGCTTCCGACTGCACCTTGATGAACTTTTCCGCTCGTGTCGCCAGCGCGGGCAAAATGCCCTCCAACTGCCAACCTGGCAGCGCAGGGCCTTGCTTGCTGGCCTGGTTCTTCACGAGCTTCGACGCGGGCAACAACTCGCTCGGAATGCCCACGGTGCGATCGCCGTCGATGAAGCAATACGGCGGCCAGTTGGGCACGTCGGTGCCGAAATACTCGTCAAAGCCGCGCTCGGTCGGTCCACCGGTGATGCGCTGTGAAAACACGGCCTTCCATGTCTCGCGGTGTGCGTCCGCGACTGTCGTCGAGACCTCGCCACCACCGCCCGATTTGCCACCAAAGCCGCTGAAGTGCATCTTTTGCTCCGGCGCGATCGGCCAATCGCTGCCGAGATGCCATTTGCCGATGCAGGCCGTGCGGTAACCGTGTTGCTGCGCCAGTTTGCCAATCGTCAGCCGATCTGGGGCGATGAGTGGCTTTCCCCACACGCCGACGATGCCGGACTGAAGCGTCGTCCGCCAATGGTAGCGCCCCGTGAGCAACGTGTAGCGCGAAGGCGAGCAGCAGCCCGAGCTGGAGTGCCCATCCGTGAATCGCATACCCGCGGACGCCAGCCGATCCATGTTCGGCGTGGGGATTTTGGAGCGCTCCGGGTTGTTCGCGTGCATGTCGCCGTATCCAAGGTCATCCGCGAGGATGATGACGATGTTCGGCTGCGCCGCGAATAGCGAAGAGGTGAGAGTGAGGAAGAGAAGGAGGCGTTTCATGGGGTGGCGCGTTACTTGTTGATCCCGCTCATCGGGTGGGTGCTCACGGTGTCCCAGGCGATTTGCTGGAGCAGGGAGTTGAGCTTGGCTTTATTTTCATCACTCATATCTTTGAGCAGTTTGAAGGCTTGTGGCACAGGCAGGCCGAGGGGACTCTTGCAATAGATCACGGCGTAGTGGCAGTAGCTGGACAGGATTTGCAGCGGAGGATTGGCGTGGCCCCAGTTGTCGCGGAAGAGGTCGGCTTGGGCTTTGAGGCCGGGGGCTTCGCCTTTGACGATCTTTTCACGCAAGGTCACCGCCGCCATGCCCAAGGGCACGATGAGCACCGCGTCTTTGCCAAGGCGCTGATTGATGCCTTTGACGTAGTCTTCGATGTCCTTGGCGTAGCGCAGCGTGGCATCGCGGAGTTTGGCGAGGTCGGTGGCGTTGTGATCGACCTTTTTCTTCGTCTGGAGCGGATAGACGGGTTCATACTCGTCATTCGGCATCCAATACTCCTGCACCGTGACTCGCAGCGCGGGGTTGTGCTCGATGCCGAGTTTCACGAACTGCTCGATGGACTCATCTGGCAGCCAGATGGGCGAAAGCGTGAGCACATCGGCCTTGCCGGCTTTGAGCACCTGTTTCACCGCACTTATCTCCTCCGGCACCGCCCAGTGCTTCTGCACCGTGGACCCACCGATGCTCGAAAGGCCTGCCAGTTCGTGCTTCAAGCCCGCCGCCAGCGCCATCTCCGCGACCTGTCGATAGGTGAAAACGTGGAAGCTATGCCCGCAGGTGGCGACGCGTTGCCCAACCGTGATGGGCGGCTGCAAATCGACTGCACGAGCGGTGAGGGTGGCAAGACAGAGGGTGGCGAGGAGAAAGATGGCTCTCATGGCCCCTGAAACGTGCAGCGGTCTGCAAATCACTCAAGGCATCAGGGCATCCATCACACGCCTCAGCCTGCGCGAACTCAGCTCGCTTGATTTGCGAAGTCACCGCCTAACGCAGGTCAGCACGCCTCTTGATGTGTGGCTGGGGTGCGAGCCTTGAACATGAAAAGGCAGGGACCTCTGAGAGATCAGAGGGAAGCGGTGGAGGGCGTTGCGGGAAAGAGTAACGCCCCAAGAGCGAGGTCGGTAAAGGGCTTTGCCGACGGTCGCTTGGGGCTTACTCAGCCAGTGTTCCGTCACCAGAAATGTCTTTCCAACTTTCCCGCCGCTACATTCACAGTGAAATCGCCCGGAATCTCCCGCATGAGGTCGATCACCGCCGGTGTGGGGCGTGAGAGGCGCTCTTCGAGGTCGGGGAGATCGTGGGGGGACATGGAGGAATGACGAATGAGGGAATTCCGAATGACGAATGGGCGTCAGGAGAGGCGGAGCCATTCGGCGAGCTTGGCGAGGTGCGGGCTATTGGCGATCAAGCAGGCTTTGACGAAGCTCTCCAAGTGGCTGCGATGCTTCTTGGGGTTCTTGTGAAGATCTTGGTGTCTCTGCGGCAAATGGTGCGTGACAGGTGAAATGCCGATGGCTTCAGCCTGAGCGTAAAGCCATGGCTCCAAGTCAGGCTGAATCTCGACGAACCTTTTGCAGCTTTTTGGGTGCTGGAACAGGCAAAGACCAAGATTCGGCTTCGATTCCTCAATATTAAACTCTCTCAAATACGAGGGACAGGGCTTGTTGGGGTCTTGATCGACTAAAGCAATGTCCGTTGACTGGCTGCTGATTTTCAAAGCATGCGCCACGCAGGATTTGGGACCTTCTTGACGCAACTGGGTTCTGGAAAATCCCAGCGCGCGGACGATTGCCTCGTCGTTGATCCCTTCAATGAAGATCATGGCAGCTCGGGGAGAAAGCGGTCGAGGTTGAAGAACGCGCTCATGTCCATCTCCATGAGTTCCATCCGCTGGTCTTCATCCATCGGATAAACTTTGGTCTCGGAGCCTTCCAAGCGGCAGACAAAGACGTTCAGCTCGCTCGCTGGAGTTTTGCCGATGATCGAGGTGAGCATGTAAGGACTGTGGGTCGTCAGGAAGAACTGATTCTCCTGCTCGTCCTTCGCGATGCTCTCAGC
>CAXNGR010000191.1:0-7069 GCA_964201265.1 Verrucomicrobiaceae bacterium | reverse complement strand
CCGCGCTGGCTTTGGTCGTCGGAGCGCTGCTGTGGGTCGTGGCAAAGATGCTGCCAAAGCATGCGGCGGAGTGATCGCGGCCCGAAGGGCCGCCGGATTCAGCCCAGGGCGCAGCGCAGCAAGCCCTGGGTTCTCTCCATGCGATGTTGTTCACTCAAAGTCGCGCTGTGAAGGAGCGCGGGAGACCTTTCTTCAGTCCCAGACATACCTCTCGTCATACTCGACCTCATACCGCTTCAGGAATCGTCGAAACTCCTCCGGAAACGTCACCACGCGATGATGGTCCTGCTGTGTGCGGATGTATTCACGCACATCTGCCACGTTTGACTGGCTCACGGAAAATGCGCCGTAGCCGTTCTGCCAATGGAAGTTCTGTAAAGCTGGCAATTGCTGTTGCAACCAGCCCGTGGACCCGGTTTTCACCTGGCCCACAATCACGCTGAGAGGCTCCGTGCGCGACAGCAGGAACAGCAAATGGGCATGATCCGGCTCTGTGTTGATCTCGACCGGTGTGCAGCCGAGATCGCGCAAAATGCCACCCATGTAGGCATGCAGATCGGGATGCAGATGACGCGGAATCACTCGTTCACGATTCTTCGTGGAGAAGATGAGATGGACGTAAATCTTCGACAAGGATTGAGGCATGGCAGGCGAAAGAACGTGTTCCCGCGCCCCTTCAGGGCGCTCCCTGAATCAACGATGCGCTATGGCATCACGCAACCCAGGGCTTGCCGCTACGCGTCTGCGCCCTGGGCTGAATCCATGGGTCTTTCAGACCCAGGGTGCTGGAGCGGGAACAAAGTCAAGGCTGCGCGGGTCAAGTGGTCAAGGTCGTCAAGAGTCGTGCCAGCAACCGTCTTGACCATCTCGACAACTCCTTGACGCGCAGCTCTTGACCGGCGCAGCCGCATTGACCGCGAAGCACCCCTTGCAACCCCGGCTCTCATGCGGACGTTAGCTTAAACCAACCCCACCATGAGCGATACGACTGCCACCGCCCACAAATTCACCAACGCCCTCGCCAAGGAGCGTTCACCTTACCTGCTTCAGCACGCCCACAATCCGGTGAACTGGCTGCCATGGGGTGATGCGGCCTTTGCGAAGGCCAAGGCCGAGGACAAGCCGATCTTTCTCTCCTCCGGCTACTCGACCTGCCACTGGTGCCACGTCATGGAGCGCGAGTCGTTTGAGAACGAGGAAGTCGCAAAGCTCATCAACGAGAACTTCATCCCCATCAAAGTCGATCGCGAGGAGCGGCCCGACGTTGATCTCACCTACATGACCTACGTTCAGGCCGCCAGCGGTCACGGCGGCTGGCCGATGAGCGTCTTCCTCACCCCAGAGCTGAAGCCATTCTATGGCGGCACCTATTATCCGCCGGAAAACACCCCGGGCCGCATCGGTTTCAAGAACCTGCTCAACGACCTGCACAAGGTATGGACGGAGGACCGCAAAGGCATCGACGAACGCGCCGCACGCTCCGTGGAAAAGCTGCAGGAGCATCTCGACAACGAAAACACAGCCCTTGCCGACATCAATCACGACACGCTCGTGCAGAAGGCCTACGACGACCTCTCCGGCTCCTTCGATTACCATGAAGGCGGCTTCGGCAGTGCGCCGAAGTTCCCGCGGCCCACCACGCTGAACCTACTCATGCGCATCCATCGCATCCTCGCCGAGCGGAAAGACAAGGATCGCGAATCCGAGAGCAATTGGGCCATGGAAATGACCTTCAAAACCCTGCGAGGCATGGCCAACGGCGGCATGCGCGACCACGTCGGTGGCGGATTTCATCGTTACAGCGTCGATGCTTACTGGCACATCCCGCACTACGAAAAAATGCTCTACGATCAGGCGCAGCTTCTCACGGCTTATGTTGAAGGCTGGCAGATCTCGCAGACCGCTCTGTTTGAAGCCATCACGCGCAGCACCGTCGCCTATCTCAAGCGCGATCTGCGTCACAAAGACGGTGGCTTCTTCTCCGCCGAGGACGCCGACAGCCTCGCCGCCGCCGATGCCGCGCACAAAACCGAAGGCGCGTTCTACGTTTGGAAAGCGTCCGAAATCGACGAACTCCTCGGCAAGGAAAACGGCAGCATCTTCCGCTACGCTTACGGTGCCCGCCGCGATGGCAACGCACGTCCTGAAAGCGACCCGCAGGGCGAACTCAAAGGCCTGAACACCCTCTACCGCGCTGTTTCGTTCAAGAAGACCGGCGAGTTCTTCAAAAAGTCGCCCGAGGAGGTCAAGACCCTCATCGACGAGGGTTTGGTGAAACTGTTTGAAGCCCGCAACAAGCGTCCTCGCCCGCATCTCGACGACAAAATCATCGCCGCCTGGAACGGCCTCATGATCGCCGGCCTAGCTCGTGCCGGAGCTGCCTTTGGCGACGCCGAAACGATCACGCTTGCCGCACAAGCCGCACAGTTCATCCACGATCAGCTTTGCACCACGCCCGGCAAAGGCCTGCACCGCTCCTGGCGCGAAGGCAAACGCGGCCCCAAAGCCTTCGCCATCGACTACGCCTGCCTCATCCACGGCCTGCTTGATCTCTACCAGGCTTCCTTCGACGTGAAATGGCTCCAGTGGGCCGTCGAGTTGCAAAGCGAGATGGACGCCCTCTTCCTCGACACGAAAAACGGTGGCTACTACAGCGTCCACACCGACATGCCGAACAGCGTCCTCCGCATCAAGGAAGACTACGACGGTGCCGAGCCTTCACCGAACTCCCTCGCCGCGCTCAACCTCGTGCGCCTCAGCGCACTGCTCGCCAAAGACACCTGGAAGCAGCATGCCGAAAAAATCTTCGCTCTCTTCGGCTCCACGCTGCAAAGCAGCCCGTCCTCCGTGCCAGTCATGGCCATCGCCTTCGACCTGCACCATCGCGGCAAACAGCAAATCGTCCTCGCTGGCGATTCCAACACGCCCGAGTTCAAAGCCCTCGCCAATCACCTCCATCGCAAGTTCCTGCCAAACGCCGCCCTCCTCCACGCAGATGGCAGCACAGGCCAAGTATGGCTCGCGACACACAACGAAGCCCTCGCCGGCATGAAACCCGTCGGCGACAAACCCGCCGCCTACGTCTGCCAAAACTTCACTTGTCAGGCTCCAGTGACGACGGTGGAGGAGTTGGAGAAGGTGTTGGGGAAATAGTTTGAGCCAGAATGCGCGTCATCAAGCCATCCACGCTCGTTCGCTGGGCGGAAAAACATCCGGCAGCAGCACCGTCGCTGCTGCGTTGGTTTGAAATCACCCGCAAGGGATCCTGGAAGTCGCTGACAGAAATCCGTCGCGACTTTCTGCAAACGGACATGGTGAAAGTCGAAAGCTTGCGTCCGGTTTTCATCTTCAACATCGCCGGGAACAACTTTCGGCTCATTACCGCCATTCATTTCAACACCGGCCGGGTTTTCCTCTTGGATTTTCTCAGCCATGCCGAATACTCCAAAAACGCCTGGAAGAAAAAGCTCTGACACGCCATGCCCCGCACTTCAACCGCCTCGCAGATTCGCAAACTGCCGGACTCCATCTCCGGTCTGTGGGCGCTTTGTGCGCTAACGCCATTCCGCAGCCGTGCTGTCTATGAAGAAGCTGCCAGCCTGTGCAACCGTTTCGCAGTCCGCCGCCTCAACGCCGTCCAACGCGAGTATTTCCGCGAACTGCTGGATCTCGTCGAAGACTACGAGGCCGAACATGGTGAAGAAGCCAAGACGCGGCGAGAACTGAAGCGGCTCGCAACGCAGCGGACTGTGTCGGCACACTGATCTGCCAAATGCCCGTCCCCGACTTTCAATCCATGATGCTTCCAGTGCTGAGACGAGCAGCTCAGTCAGCACCCGACGCTGTATCTTCCTCAGACTTTCATAAAGCAATTATCCGAGAATTCAAACTTACGGAAGCTGACGTAGCTGAGATGATGCCGAGCGGGAAAAACAACATGATGATGAATCGTGCTGCTTGGGCCACTTTCCACCTGCGCAAAGCTTTGGCTTTGGCGACGCCTGAAAGAGGTCGTTACTCAATCACCGAGCGTGGCAAAAAGCTTTTATCCCAACACAAAAGCCGGATTGATTTGACGGTTCTTCGCCAATTTGAAGAAGTTCGCGATTTTCTCAAGACCAAGAAGACAGATGGAGTAACCGCTCCATCCAAAGGCGAAGCAGAAGCTGAAGAAAGTGGAAGAGCACCACTCGAACAGATCGAGTCTGCCCATCAACTCTTGCGAAGCGCTGTCAGGACCGATCTGCTCCAGTTAATCCGCAAATGCACGCCAGCTTTCTTCGAGCGCCTCGTCATCGAATTGCTCGTCAAAATGGGCTACGGCGGCTCGTTGCGTGATGCCGCGCAGGTTGTCGGCAAATCAGGCGACGGCGGCATCGACGGCATCATCAAAGAAGACAAACTCGGCCTTGCCGCCATCTATGTTCAAGCGAAGCGCTGGCTCGACAAAACCGTAGGCAGACCGGATGTGCAGCAGTTCGCCGGTGCTCTCGCTGGCAACAAAGCCACCAAAGGCATCTTCATCACGACCTCCACCTTCACCAGAGAGGCCGTCGAGTTCGCCAAGAGCGTCAGCAACAGCAAGATCGTCCTCATCGACGGCGACGAGCTGGCCGAACTCATGATTGACCACAACGTCGGCGTCTCGGTCGCTCAGGTCTATGAGGTGAAGCGCATCGATTCGGACTACTTCGCCGAAGGCGAGTGATTCTACGATCCCGAAGGGATCATCGAAGGCGGCCAGGGGGCGAATGGCCCCTGAATGACTTGCGACCCCCACGCGCCCCAAGTCCACCTGCCGCAGGGAAGCTAGGATTTCAGGATGCCCCCTCAGCTTGAGGGGGCGAAGATCCGGTTTCCCGGATCTGCGGCCTCCGGCTGTTTTTGCTGCAATCCCGTTCTTGTTTTTGCCCGCCTTCATCGCTAAATCACGGGCATGTCCCTCCAGCAAGATCGCGAAGAACTCCGTCAAATCCTCAAGGCCAAGTCCGTCAAGACTGGCAAATTCACCCTCGCCTCCGGCAAGGAGAGCGACCTTTACGTCGATTGCCGCGTGACCACGCTCGACTCACGCGGCGCGGTGCTGGTGGGACGTGTGCTGCATGACTTGCTGCGTCAGGAAGAGGCGAAGCGCGGCCTGAGCATCGGCTCGCTCGGCGGTCTGACGATGGGCGCGGACCCCATCACGCTCGCGGTGGCGATGAGTTCCAGCCTCGCGGGCGATGCGACGCCGGTGCAGGCGTTTGTGGTGCGTAAGGAAGCCAAAGGCCACGGCCGGGGCAAGCGCATCGAGGGCAATTTCATTACCACGCAGCCTGTCGTCGTGGTGGATGACGTGATCACCACCGGTGGATCGACTTTGAAGGCCATTGAGGCCATTGAGGAAGAAGGCGGCAAGGTCGCCTTTGCCCTCATCCTGGTGGACCGCTCTGAAGGCGGTCGCGAGGCCATCGAAAGCAAGGGTTACCCGGTCGTCGCCGCGTTCGCGCGGGCGGATTTGGTGTAGATTCGACTGGCAGTCGAATCCGCAGGAAGCATTCGGCTTCGATTGCCAATCGAAGCTACTTGAGGCGCACCTGCGCGTGGTAAATCGCGGCTTTGTTGCCTTCGTGGCTGGAGTAGTACGTCACATGCAGCACGTCATCGTGCCAGTAGAGGCCGGGATAGCTGCAATCGCCGCCGCTGGGCAGTTCGAGCAGCGGGGTGAGGCTGTTTGAGGTCAACGTGTAGAGCACCATGTGCGCTCCCGGCGTGGCACCAAAGCCGCGTGATCCGGCGATGAGCTTTCCATCTGGCAGCTCAATGAAGTTCGGCCCGCCGAGCGGTACTCCGGCCGAGGCCCAGGTCCATTCGCGGTAAGGAGCCTTCGCCAGGCCGATGGCCCCTCTGCGATCTCCGCCCTGACGCGCCACCAAGGCAAGGGCGCTGCCGTCTTTGAGAAAGCGCAGCGTGGTCTCCGCAGGCTGGCCGGGCACTTGCATGATGGAGGAAAGCTGCCAGACGGAGCCATCGGTGCTGGCGTATGTTTTGAGCGACCACTCCGGCTCCGGCGCGGGGCCGCCGGAGTTCGGGTGGATGTTGAAGCTGGCCGCGTAGAAGCGCTTGTCCGCCGGATTGATCGTCGCACGCCAGAGGGTGTCCCCTTTGGCGAGGAGTTTTTGCAGCGGCGTCCACACCTTGCCATCCTGCGTGGTGGCGTAGCGCGACTGGCGGCCTTGCGCGGCGGAGTGGCCGGCGCAGAGCAGATAAAGCCGCTTGTTATCCGGCGTGACGATGAGCTTGGGATCTCGCAGATCCGTGCCTGCCTCGGCGATCGTGCCCTGGTCGATCCACACTTTGCCGGTGGAGGAAAGCAGAATGCGGATGACGCCCTCGCCCGTGGCCGAGCTGGATTCGCGGAAGCAGCAGTAGAAGAGGTTTTGGAACCGCGTGAGGTCAGTGAAGGCGTTGTGACCGGCCTGATCCCAGATTTTTTCCACCGACAGGAGTTCCGCCTTGGGCACCTGCGCGTGCAACTGGCTGGTGAGGAGCCCAAGGGCACCGAGAACGATGGAAAAAAGGCGTGTAGTCATGACAACGGTGAAGATACGCGGCACGCGCGGCTTTTTACTTCGACATCTCCTCCTGCATGATCTGCATGACCTTGGGCATGATGACTTTCATCTTCTCCTGGGTCAGGGCCATCACGTCTCCCACCATGCCCGCCTGCTTCGTGACGAGCATCTGGCCGGTGGGCGTTTCCATGTGGGCGATGATGTCCGTGGCCTCTTTTTCAGAGAAATTTTTGCCATAAGCTTCGATGAGATCCGGCTTCATCTTCTCCCAGCTCATCATTTCCAGCAGCGTGTCCTTCACCTTTTTGATGGCCTTGGCAAATTTGTCCTGCTGCTCCTGAGGCAGCGCTTTGATCTGGTCTGAGCTGGTGCCCAGGCCGGATTCAAAGCCCGCCACGAGGGAGGCCTCGAACTGCTTCTGCACCTGCAGGACGGTGATCAGTTTCTCGACAGACGCACGGTGGGAGGCGGCCAGCTCCGCGTGCGCGGTGGCGAGGGTCAGGACGAGGGTGGCA
>CAXNGR010000190.1:0-7075 GCA_964201265.1 Verrucomicrobiaceae bacterium | reverse complement strand
TGGTTCCAGCTCTCTTCGAAGTTGCGCATGACATCAAGGATGCGCTCGGATTCGGCGAGGTAGAGCCGGGACTGGAGCAGCAGGCTGTCCACCGGGAGGGCGAAGGTCTCGCGCATGATCTGCGCAGTGGTGAGGGCACGCAGGGCGGTGCTGGAGACGAGCTTGTCCGGCAGGGGGAGCAGGGCGGGGGTGCCGCTGCCGCCGAAGTAGGTGCGATGCAGAAATGCAGCAACAGCAGGCGCAGCTTTTTTCCCGCGCTCATTGAGCGGGCGATCATGATCCGCGAGTCCAGGCTGGCCCCAACTGGACTTGGCGTGACGCACGATCGTTAAGTATTTCATGAGAGGAATTCGAGGGCCGAAAAAGTGGAAAGGAGGAAAAAATCAGAAGGACTGGCTGTGGGATCGGCTCTTTTACCTTTTTCCTCTCTTTCGGCAAATCACTTCAATCGTGACAACTAGGCGGCCAGTTTTTCGAGCTTGATCGGGTAGGTTTGGAAGGCGTTCCACTGGCAGACGATGAGATCACCGTTTTCCATGACGCAGACATCGTGCCCATGATCGAAAACTCGTTCAGCCTGCATGAGGGGCTTGAGTTTGCCGTCTTCATATTCGGGTGTGGTGCCGCCAGGGGCGCTGACGACTTTGCCTGCTGCATCGAGGATGACGGTGAAGCCGCTGGGGTTCTGCGGGAGCTTGTTGATTTCGGGTGTCTTAGACCAGCAGACGCCGGCGTAGAGTTCTTGGCCGGCGATGACGGGTCGGCAGACCATGCAGCCGGGGACGGCGAGGGTTTCGAGATACTTTCCATCCAGCGTGAAACGGCGGAAGCAGTTATCGACGCGTGAAGTGACGATGACGGTGGCTTTGTCGGCCCCCTGACGTGTGTCGATGGCGATGCCATGAGCGTTGTTGAGACGTTCTTCGGCAGGAACGCCGTCCTTCCCGCCGAAGCGCTGGATGAACTTGCCACGCGCATCGTAACGAAGCACAAACTGCGAGCCGTAGCCATCCACGACGTAGATGTCGCCGTTCGGAGCGATGGCGGTCTCGGTGGGGTTGAAGACCATGTCGGGCTCATACGCGCCGACGCTCATGGGATGGCTGATGGAGAAGATTTCTCTGCCGCCGAGGTCAGTTTTCGTGATGCGGCCAGTTTGGCGATACCCACCGCTGCCGCTCTTCCACAAACCGCTGTCGGTGACGAAGAGGAACTCTTCCCCGTTTTCATTCGAGAGCGTCAAACCGTGCCCGCCAGGCCACACGCTGCCCCAGGAGTCGAGGATGGTGCCATCTGGATTGAAGACGAGCATCTGGTTGTCCCAATGATCGCCGATCATGAAGAGGCGGCCATCTTTGACCTGCACCATCTCGTGACAGTTGAGGATGGGATGATGCCGTCCCTGGCCGGCGGGAACCCAGTCCTTGTTCACCTTATAACGGTGCGCACCGTGGCCGATGACGGTGTCTTTTTTCGGATCAGGCGCGGCGCGCAGCGTTTCGGTGAACGTGGCGGCGGCAGCGGTGGCGAGGCCAGAGAGGAAGAGGCGGCGTGTTTTCATGTGAGTCGGTGATTATCGACACAAGCACGGCTCCGCGCACGCTCAATTCCGTTTCATCATCGTGGCGACGCGATGCACGGTCTGCGTGAGTTCACCGGCCTCGTAGGGCTTGGGCAGCACGCCGACGAAGCCGCGCTCCAGGAAAATCATCTGCACCTCCTGCGTGACGCTGCCGCTGGTGCAGACGATGCGGGCCTCGGGGTCGAGGTGAAGGATTTCAGCGGCGGTTTCAGTACCGTTCATGCCGCCGCGTAGTGTGAGATCCATGAGCACGACATCTGGCGGTGTGCCGGTGCGGAAGAGGCTCTGGTAAATTTTCACAGCGTCCTGGCCGTTATCACACTGCACGACTTCGTAGCCGCAGCGCATGAGGATCATGTGGGCGACTTTGCGCAGGTCGTCTTCGTCATCGACGATCAGCACCGTGCCTTTGCCGTGCTTGAGCGGGACTGGCGCGGAGTCGGCCGGAATGAGTGGTTTTGTGGTGCCAGAGCCTTCGGCGGCGGGCAGGGTCACGCTGAATTCGGTGCCGATGTTCGGCGTGGAGGTCACGCGGATGTCGCCGCCCATCTCGTCGATGAAGCGTTTGCAGGTGGTGAGGCCGATGCCGTTGCCGTCGGGCTTCGTGGTGAAGGATTCGCGGAAAAGACGGTCAAGATTTTCCCTGGTGATGCCGCAGCCGCGATCACGCACGATGAGGCGCACATGGGGGCCGGGCTTCAGCGTGCCATCCCCCGCGACTCCCACGAGGTGGTTGTGCGCCTCCACATCCATATAGCCGCCGTGCGGCATGGCCTGGATGCCGTTCATGACGAGGTTTTGCAGCACTTGGCTGAGCTTCACCGGATCGGCGAGCGCTAGGCGCAGTTGGTCATCGTTGCGCACGCAGACATGCACATTCGATCCAGCGCCGGCGAATTCGACGGTGTCGCGCATCAGCGCGGCGATGTCCGTCGGCTCGTGCTTGCGGGGCTTTGCTTTCGAGGCAGTGACGACCTGCGAGGTAAACTGCTTGGCACGTTTCAGGCCGGCAAACACGAGTTGCAGCTCCTGCGCCAGTCCTGGGTGCTCCTGCACCTGCTGGATCAAGGCGGACAAGCGTACCGTGACAGGGCCGAGGAGGTTGTTCACGTCGTGCGCGATGCCCTGGGCCAGCGCGGCGAGGTTTTCTTTGCGAAGCAGCTCCGACTGCGCGTCTAAATCATCCGCTGCAGGTTTTGTTTCCGTTTTGGCGACGCTGCATGCCGTCTGTGCGGGGCTGATGAGAATCGTGAAGTTCAGCAGCTTGCGCATGCTGTTGAAGACAGCCCGCACGCGCCACTTGCAGGGTGTGGGCACCTGCGTGCGTAGGCTTTGCAATTGGCATTCGCATTCGTGGCAGCCGCCGTTTTCCACCGCCAGTCGCAGGCTTTTCAGAAGCGTTGTGGCATCTAGGTCACCCGCGACGAGATCACTCAAACCTAGGCCGCGCAATCCGGCCTCAGGGTCGGCTCCGGCCAGCATGGCGGCAGCGGCATTGCTGAAGAGCACCTTGGGGCCACTTTTCGGATCGCTGGCCTCACTTTCCACGATCACCACGCCGTCGGTCACTTGGTCCAGTGCCACACGGAGGTAATAATTGGCGATTTTGAGCTGCTCCATCCCCTGTTCCAAGTCCGCGAGCGCGGCTGGAGTGGCGGAAGAGGTGGAGGGAGAGGAAGTCATGGATGTTCCGCGTGATGGCGGTTCTTTTAGCAATCTCGAATAATTAAGACAACTTTAATTTTTGATATTTTGAGTTTTTCTGACTCCCACTTTTGAGAGTGGTTGTTTTGAGTGGCTGTTGTCTCTCTGCTACAGACTGTGAAAAACACCTTGCCGAAACGGTCTTCTCATTTAGCATCCGCGCCCCTATGTCCAAAAATGCCGGTATCGCCAAGACGAGGAAAGCTTATTCCAAGCGGTTCAAAATAACTGCCACGGGTAAGGTGCTGCGCCGTAAACAAGGCAAGCGCCATATCCTGCAGAACAAGAGCCGCAAACGGAAGCGCAACCTCGGTAAAGTCGCCCTCGTGGCGGAAGTGGATGTCAAAGCAATCAAGGCGAACATGCCGTTCTCCCATCGCTAAGATGACCACACGGTCCTGAAATCAGGACCACGATGACTCTGCCTGATCCCGCTCCGTGGGATCTTCGAACAGGTGAGGCCGACCATCGCTACCCCAACAACAGCCTGATCATAGACAACGACCCATGCCAAGAGCCACCAACTCCCCCGCCAGCCGGAAGCGCCGCAAGCGCGTGCTGGCAAAAGCCAAAGGTTACCGCGGCTTCCGTTCCACGCATTTCCGCTATGCGAAGGACGCCGTCCGCAAAGCCGAAACCTACGCCACACGCGACCGCAAGACCAAGAAGCGCAACTTCCGCAATCTGTGGGTGCAGCGCATCAACGCCGCCACACGCCCCCTCGGCCTGAGCTACTCCCGATTCATGGAAGGTCTCAAGTTTGCCGGCATTGATCTCGACCGCAAAGTCCTTGCTGACCTTGCCGTCAAAGACATTGCAGCCATTGAGGCGCTCGTCGGACAGGCCAAAGCTGCTCTCGAAAAGAAAGCCGCTGAAGCCCCCAAAGCCGCTGCGTAACGCTGCCGCTTCATTCCAACCTTTCACCGCAGCCGGGACGTCATTGTCCCGGCTGTTTTTTGTTATCAAGGGGCGCGGATTCGTCAGCGGAGATGTTAACGGAAAAAAATGAGGCAGAGCCTCACGGCCCTGCCTCTGAAATACGCCTGATGTGGAATGCTCAGCCTTTCACGTCGTAGCAGGAGATGAACTCCTGGTCGCGCAGGTAGAGCTTGCCGCCGACGACGACGGGGTGGGTCCAGATGCGGCCGTCCTTGGCGCGTTGGGAGGTCTGGGCTTCGAGCTTGAAGCTGCTGACCATGTTCCAGCCTTTCTTGGAGGCCTCCACGAGGGCGATGGTGCCGTCGTTTTCAGACTGGCAGTAGAGCATGCCGTCGGCATAGGCCACGGCACCTTTGCCGACGCCCTTGTCCTGCCACACCACCTCGCCGGTCTTGAAGTCCTGGCAGGTCCAGCTGCCGTTGTTCGAGTGGCCGTAGATCAGGCCGTCCACGAGGATGACGCCGCCGTGGTGGTTTTCCAGGTTCTTGTTGGAGTAGATCTCCTCAGCGCTGCCGACGCCAAGCTTCACGGCTTTGCAGCCCACGCCGTAACCGGCGGTGACATACACCTGGCCGTCGCTGTAGATCGGGGTGGGGATGACGGCAACTTTGCCAGGGAAGTCGGTCTTCCACAGCACCTCGCCCTTGGGTGAGACGCCGAGGATGGTGTTCATGAGCAGTTGCACAAACTGGCGTTGCCCGTTGTGAGTGATGGGGATGATGGAGGAATACTGGGCATTTTCAGTGATGTCCTTGGTCTGCCACTCGACCTTGCCAGTCTTCGTGCTGAGCGCGGCGATGGCTCCCTTGTCACCGCCGGGGGTGACGATGACGAGATCACCTTCCACCAGCGGAGATTCGGTGTAACCCCAGCCCTGCACCTTGCCGCCGAGGTCTTTGACCAGGCTTTTGGTCCAGTCTTGTTTGCCGGTGGCGGCATCGAGACACACGAGATCGCCGTTGCCGCCGATGGCATAGACTTTGCCACCAGCCACGGTGGGTGTGCAGCGCGGTCCGTCACCCCACTTGTTTTTATAGATCGCGCCAACAAACGAATCCCACACTTTCTTGCCGGTGGCGGCGTCGAGGCAGACGACCTTCTCCTCGGCGTCGAACAGGCCCATGGTATAAATCTTGCCGCCTGAGACGGCGAAGCCGGAGTAGCCAAGACCAGCCTCCTCACTGACCCAGGTGCGCTTGGGACCACTGGCGGGCCATTTTTTGAGCAATCCGGTTTCTTTTGAGATGTCATCGCGGTTTGGGCCGCGCCATTGCGGCCACTCGCCTGCGGCGGCAGAACCGCCCCCCGAGGCTTCGCCGAGCAGCGCTTGGTCCTCCTTGCTGAGACTTGCCACAGGAAGGGTGATGGTGGTGCCGTTCTCGCGTTTCAGGGTGACCTTGCCTGCTTTCACGCCGACGAGCTCGGCCTTGATCTCGTGGGTGCCAGTGGCGTCCTTCCAGGTGCGGATTTCAGCCTGCGCTGAAAGCGCAAGGCAAAGGGAAAACAATGCTAACGTGGTGTTCTTCATGATGTGGTGTGATTTGGCAGCCCGGTTCAAACGGGCGATGTCTCTCGGCTTTTAGCATGAACTGTCATTTTAGGATACCCGCCAATTTAAATGGGTAGCATTGAATTGGCGGCGGGAGCTTGCTGGAGTGCTGGCATGAACACACGCGCGGTTCTTGTCATCCTGGCTTTGCCCCTGTCGTCCGCATGGGCTCAGGAAGATTGATTCTGCCGCTCCGGTATGGTATTCCCAACGTATGCCGGAGCTTTCTAGATTCTTTGGGATCATCATTCGGATGTATTCGGAGCCGAATGAGCGTCATCACATCCCTCATTTTCACGCCTACTATCAAAACAGCACGGCGGTGTTTTCCGTCTCGCCAGTGGAACTCATCACTGGTGAGCTGCCGCAGCGGCAACGTCGGCTGGTGGAGGCATGGGCGGAGCTGCATGTGGAAGAGTTGCTGGCGGACTGGCGGCTTCTGCACGACGGTCGCAGACCGCAGCCCATCCTGCCGCTGCAATAATTCGAGCCATGAACCATCCCATCCACCGCATCACATCATTTGAGCGTGCTGGCGGCTATTCCTTGCTGCTGAGGTTCGCTGACGGATTGTCGCGTGTTATTGATTTCGAGCCGTTGCTGGAAGGCGAGCTGTTCGGACCGCTGCGTGATTCGCTGGTGTTTTCACAAGTAATGATCGATCCGGAGGTTCACACGATTGTGTGGCCGAACGGCGCGGATTTTGATCCTGCGACGCTCCATGACTGGCCGCAGCATGAGGCGGCGTTTTGTGCGGCCGCAGTGCGCTGGAAGCAGGCGGAGTTGCAGCGGCTTGAGCTGGTTTGAGTCGCCGTCCTACCCGCCCATAGCTTTGAGCAGCACCTCGCCTGCTGCGTGTGCGGGTTGGTCTTTGAACCGGGCTTCTTGGAGCATCTCACGCAGCATGTTTCTTGCCGCGTCGTTTTTCTCGGCACGGTGCAGCATCTCAGCGCGGTAAAGACGCAGGCGCAGCAGGTCAGCAGGCTTTTGGGTGATGACCTCGGCGTGTTCGAGCAGTTCCAGGGCCTCTGCATGCTTGAGCTGAAGCGCGGATCGCAGGGCCGTGAGTTCCAGCAGGTGCGGCATCTTGCGTTTTTCGGCCAAAAGAGTGAGGGCGGAGTTGATCTGGGCATCGCTGTCTCCGGCCATGCGCTGCACCATGCCCTGGTAGAGCGCGTATTCGCGGTCTGTGCCCTCGCCGAGCTTCGCGCCAAGTCCACGGCCATAGGGGCGGTAGAGCGGGTCACCGAGCACGACGTTCATCCAAGAAAGGGCAGGCGTGGCGTTCCAGGCGGCCTCGC
>CAXNGR010000189.1:0-7086 GCA_964201265.1 Verrucomicrobiaceae bacterium | reverse complement strand
GGTCGCGTTCGGCAGCCACACAGCCCGCCAGACTTGGTATCAGCGTCTTGCCGCTTCCGGTGGCAAGGCAATGCTCCAGCAGTTCCAGCTCGCGGCCTTTGATCCCGCTGAGGATGGCTTCGGCCAGATAAGGATGATCGGGCACGCGGCTGGTCATCGCCGCCATGGCCTGATCGGCGGCCGAGTCCTGGCAATCGCCCAGCGTCAGGGCGATTTGGGTCTGCACCTGCGAGTCCGCTTCGGTGGCGGAGAGGGCGATGAGCCTGGTCACTGCCGCAGCGCGCCCTTCTCCGGCGAAGAAACCTTCCGCGATGCGCACCGCACCGTTGCGCACGCGGGCATCGGCGTCCGCGAGCGCTTTCTCGACCACCGGCCAGGTGCTCTTGCCCAGGCCATCGAGCGTCCACAAGGCATGCAGACGGCCGAGCGCGACCTCGCCGCGCGTGAGAGCTTCCAGCGCGGGGACGACCGCTGCCTCCGCACGCTCGACGAGCAGGCGCTGGGCGGTTTCCCGGTGCCAGGAGTTGCTGTGAGCGAGGATGGGGACGAGCTCGGCACTGCCAAGCTTTGTTAGATTCGGTGCGGGACGTGTCTTGGCCTTTTCAGGCACGATGCGCCAGATCCTCCCCAGGCCACGCGGCTCCACCAGATCATGCTCCTGAATGTACTTTTCCAGATAGGGACTGAGGGAGATGCGGTGCTGGATGATGCCCCGGTAAAAATCGATGACGTAAAGCGCTCCATCGGGTCCCGTGGTCATGCTGACAGGACGGAAGCGCTCATCCGTGGACGCGAGAAACTCACGCTGCTGGTAGGCTTCACGCGCCACGAGCTTGCCTTGCTCGAGGGTGAGGATGTCTCGCTTCACGAGATGCAGCGCCGGTTCGCAGGCGAAGGCATTGCCAAGAGCATCCGCCGGGAAGAGATCGCCTCGATAAATCCACGGTGAGCACGCAGCCGTAAAATTCTTGATCTTGTGACCCGCCATGTTCTCCGGGATGTAAGCGCGGTTCGTGCCGGGCGTCACACGGATGGGCCACACGGCCTGGTTCACCGGCGGGCTGATGCGGCCTCCGGACTTCGCGTGGTGCGGATTGCGCAGACGGTAATGGGAGGGCCACATGTCGCCCTGCAGGTGGCCTGAGTTGAAGTTGTAATAGAGACGGCCGAAGTCGTCCTGGCTGAGCCCATACTGACCGCGCATGGAGGAGATGCTGCGTTCAAAAGCGCCCGCGCCGCGCCAGCGAAAACGCGCCGCGTATTCCGCAAAGTAGATCCAGTTGTCCAGCCCCCAGAGCGGCGAGTTCGCGCCATGTTCCGGGTTTGCCAGTTCCGGGCGGCCAGGGATGGTTTGCGCGCCCGCATCCTGCGCCACCACGATCTTCTCATCCGCCTTGCCATCGCCATTCTTGTCCGGGCAATACCACAGCATCGGCGGCGCACCCACCAGTGCTCCATCGCCAACCGGCAGGACCGTGCGGGGCATGATGAGCTGATCGAGGAAGACCTTGCTTTGATCGAAACGCCCGTCGCCATCGGTGTCGGTGAGGATCACGATGCGGCCCACCGGCTCATCCTCGCGGTTGCCGTGAATGTCCGGCATATAACCACGCATCTCCACCACCCAGAGCCGACCATCCGGACCAAACTGCGCAAAGATCGGATCGCCCACAAGCGGCTCACTCGCCGCCAGTTCCACCCGGTAACCCGGTGCCACCTGAAAGCTTTTCAATTCCTCCGCCGCCGACAAAGCCCGCGTGTCCGGAACCAGCTCCGCCGGCACCAGCGAAGGCGGCACCTCCACCCCTGCGTCCCCATTTTGAGCGGAGACCGTGGAGACAAACAACAAGACAGGCAGAGCGAGGATACGGGAGAGAGGGAGGCGTGTGAAATTCATGAGTGGCTGCGAACGCGGCATTCAATCCATACGACCCTGCCCCCTGTGATCTTTAGCATCGTAAGCCCATCAAGTTTGGGCTGCCGTTGTCGCCAGCGAAGCCGAAGCGGACCAGGGCAAAGGCGGGGAAGCGGGCGGCGGTCAAGGCATAGGCGAGCGTGAGTTGGCGAGGGCGGGCTTGCGGTTTGTGGCTTTGGATGGCAAAATCCGTCTCATGACTGCGACATTGACATTGGACAACTCGGGAAGGCTACTTCTGCCCGCGCAGATTCTTCGTGTGCTGGGCATGCAACCGGGTGTTGAGATGAAGGTGGAGGTGACTCCCGGACGCATTGAGTTGCTCACCGAACAAGAAGACGATGTCCCGGTGATCACCGAACTGTCGCCAGATGGAACGCTGCTGTTTCCTGCGGGTGTGAAACCGCCTTCGGCAGAAAAAATCGTCGCGGCCATCAAGTTAGATCGTGAAGATCGGATCGCTAAGCTCAGCCGCCGATGAGAGTGCTGTGCGACTCTTCCGTGCTCATCGCGGCTCTGCTGCCGAGTGAGGATCACCACGCGGCCAGCGCAGCGGTGCTGAACGGGGCCGACACGATGGTGGTTCATGTTCATGCGTTGAACGAGACCTTTGCCACGCTCACGGGAGGTTCCCTTGGCTTCCGCGTGGACGCGGATCTTGCCGCACGTTTGCTCCGGGAACAAATCGTTGCTCGTGCCTCCATGATCGTGCTCGATGCAGAGGAAGTCACTGATGCGCTCAACAAGGCCCGTGCCCACGGTGTTCGTGGCGGTGCCGTCTATGATTACATGCACCTTGTCGCGGCCAGAAAGGGCATGGCCGATGTTCTCTACACGCTGAATCTCTCCGACTTCCAACACCTTCACCGCGAGGGCGATCCAGAGATTAGGCATCCGTGACGGTCAGCGCATTGACCCCGCGCTCCACGAGGCGGATGAACTCCACCGGGCACTTCTGATCAAGCCTGCGAAGCCCAAGCTCTCCACGGCCTCAGCCTGGGCCTGCTGAGGGTGTCCCTGCTGCACTGTTGCAGTCCTCAATAAGCTCCCGCACTCACAAGTTTCGCTATGTTGTAAGCAGGAGTTTAGGCAAAGCATCTGCATGCCCACCTTTGGAAATGCGCAAGGCAGCTCTGTCCTCTAGCAACTGATGAGCAAGATACGCGCGATCAGTGATGGGTCCAAAAAGCAGCGCCTGTGTGAGTGTGTTGCGAAATTCTTGGTCAGAAACCAGCTTCGTTCCGATGACGTGATATGAAGCCCCTGAGTTGATGATAAAAGCTGGGTAAGGAAGCAGTCGTCGAACGACTTTGGCGACTACTTCATGATTTGATTGCGAACTTGGTATGTGAAAATCGAGAAACACGAAGTGCTGGCTAGTCTCTTTCGAGGTTCGAATTCGCGAGAGCAAGCTGAGCATTGAATTTCCTCTATGCTTACGGTGCAAAGATCGAAGTTCTCCAGCCATGACAGCATCGCGTCCGACCCACATTTCCTTTCCCACGTTGGACTGATGGAAATTGACCTGACTAAGGAGGCGATCTGAAACGGATTCCTTGTTGAAACAGTTGAGAAGCAGACAATCCCAAAATGGGAGTCCTGATTTCGCACGAATCCGCAGCGCTGCTTTAAAATGAGCCGCCTCAGCCGGACTGAAGGTTAGCCTATCCTGTAAAGGCGTTGGACGCACAATCGTTGCTACTGCGACCGCTTCGATTTCCGGCGTTGTAGCAACCAAATACTCAACACATTTGGAGGTTTCGGAACCAATTCGAGGACGTGGAAGGGATTTCATTTCAATGATTGTGGATGGCTCCCTCGATGTTTCTGAACGCATCGTAATCCCATTTTAATTGTCGCCAAGCAGCAGGAAGCTTTAGACGGCACAGAAACACTTCATCCAACGGAATCTCTGTCGCTGGAAGCTGTGTCGAAACACCCGTGACACGCAGAGCACGAATGTGAGACACGCCATTGCAGCGGGAATAAAGGGCTCGCGTATTACCTTCGAGAAAAACAGACTTTTCACTCCAAACTTCAACCACAGGAGGGGTAATAAGTGACTCTCTTCCGTCTCGCAGCAAGACCTTGGCGGGCTCAAAATGAGAGATGCCGTTGGCTGCAAGCGAGTCGGATAACAACGGAGTTTGCCGAAAGCGGTAGGTTCGCGCGGACATACTGATTGAAAATGCGCCTGTCAGTTCAATGTCTGCCATTTCCATCTTCACCTTCGCCCCCTTGTATGGTCCAGGACCATGCATTGGAGACTTTAGCTTCGCGATAATCTCGGAGACATCAGCTTGTTTGATCGTCGGGACGAAGTCGGAAATAGGATCGAGGACTCTGTATGTCTTCAAAAGATCATCAACGGCCTCGACTGCTTCAGTCTGATCTGATCTGGTGATCAGTCTTGCACAGCAATGTTTTTCGTTCTGGAAACGAAACACCCGCGTGCAGTTGCTTGGTCCTGGATCAATCACGAACAAACGCTCTTTTACATCAGCGTTTGAAACAAAACACCCTAACCCCTCAAGCAACGAACGACGTTTTGCATCATGAGGATCAGTCGTAGCAGGTGCAGCAACGCTGACAGGAATCCCCCGCCTCCGCCAGTGAAGCACGAGGGGAAATAAGTCCCAAATCCAGCGAGTATCTTTGTCGGCAATTGCTACAGATTGAGCATCAGCCCCTTCGTGAACAAGACTGTCATAAACATCATTCTCATCGAAAAGTAACTCCTTAGGCCTGAAAACAAGAGGCTGATGGTCGGGCGGTTCAGTTATCCATTCGCGTTGAAAACATTTTAGAAATGTCTTTTGAATCGGCGACGATGAGGTCGGACGGGCGACCGATATCCAGTGATCACGAATCTTTCTGGCTAAAGCTTGAGCCTTTACTTCAATCTTATCCGCGATGGACTCAATGGTGTCTGAATCGACCTTGCCGGAGAAATCGTATCTCTCTTCGTTGAGGCCTTTCAGGTCAGTGGGTCTGTGGACCGTCTTTCCGTGAGCGTTGTTGAGCCAATAATAAACCCGCTTTTCTTCAGTAGCGGCCTGACTCCAAAAGTCTCGATTAAGCACTCCTGTGAATAAACCTGCTTCGAAAATAACATTGTCTCGCGGAACAAATTTAGCGCCATTTTCTTTGGGATTCTTGAGTTCGTCATCTGGCCAGACCACACAAACCGCGTAGTGACATGCGTTGGCACGCTTTAACAGGTCCGGCAGTGGATAGTTAATCCACTGTTCTGGAGCCATCCATGGATCGACGTCCAGCCCTTCCTTTTCAAAAACATGGCGCAGCGCTTTGACCATGTTGATACCATTCCCGCTGGATGCGATAAAGACTCTCGGTTTTTCGCTCATGAGGAAAATTGTTTGGGTTCGAAAGTTGGACTTAGCTGCGGCACATACCGTGCAACTACCGGTGATACTCCTGCAAAGCCCGCACCTGCACCTCGCTGCCTTGCAGTGACTTGATCGCCCTCAGCGCGGCGTCAGCACCACGCAGCGTGGTCATGATCGGGATGCGGTTTTGCATGGCGGCGGTGCGGATCTTCACTTCATCCTCACGCGGATTCTTGCCGCTCGGGGTGTTGATCACGAGGGCCATGTCCTTGTTCTTCATCAGATCGATGACGTTGGGGCGCTGGCCGCTGGCGAGTTTGGGGAGGATGTTCACGGGGATGCCGGCCTCGGTGATGACGCTGCCGGTGCCGCTGGTGGCGTAGAGGGTGAAGCCGAGGTCGGCGTAGCCCTTGGCGATGCGGACGACGTTGGGGCGGTCGGTTTCTTTGACGCTGATGAAGACGTTGCCCTTCGTGGGCAGGGTGCCGCCGGCAGCCATCTGGCTCTTGGCGAAGGCCATGCCGAGGTCGTCGTCGATGCCCATGACTTCGCCGGTGCTCTTCATCTCGGGGCCGAGGATGATGTCCACGCCGGTGAACTTGCTGAAGGGGAAGACGGCTTCTTTGACGCTGTGATGCTTGGGGATGACTTCTTCGGTGAAGCCGAGTTCCTTCAAGGTCTTGCCGGCCATGATCTTGGCGGCGAGCTTGGGCAACGGGACGCCGATGGCTTTGCTGACGAAGGGCGCGGTGCGGGAGGCGCGGGGGTTGACTTCGATGACATACAAGTCGTCGCCTTTGACGGCGAGCTGCATGTTCATGAGACCGCGGACGTTGAGGGCTTTGGCGAGCTTTTTGGCGGCGTCGCGGATGCGGTCCTGCATCGAGTTGCTGAGGCTGAAGGGCGGGATGACGCAGGCGCTGTCGCCGGAGTGGATGCCGGCTTCTTCGATGTGCTCCATGATGGCACCGATGACGGTGGTCTCGCCGTCGCTGATGCAATCGACATCGACTTCGGTGGCGTCTTCGAGGAAGCGGTCGATGAGGATGGGGTGGCTGGCAGAGACGATGGGTTTGTTCGCGGTGTGGGCGTTGCCGGAGGCAGGCTGCTGCGCGGCATCCCCATAGTCCACGGCCGTGCGCATGTAGGTGGTGAGCTCGACTTCGTTATAGACGATCTGCATGGCGCGACCGCCGAGCACGAAGCTGGGGCGGACGAGGCAGGGGAAACCAACGCGCTTGGCGACGGTGAGGGCTTCTTCGAGGTTGGTGGCGGTGCCGCTGGGGGCCTGGTGCAAACCGAGATCGTCGAGCAGCTTGGCGAACATCTTGCGGTCTTCGGCGAGCTCGATGTTCTTCGGCGAGGTGCCGATGATGCGGACGCCGTTTTCTTCGAGGCCTTTGGCGAGATTCAGCGGGGTCTGGCCGCCGAACTGGACGATGACGCCGAGCACCTGGTCGTTGACGTTTTCGCGCTCGTAGATGTTGAGCACGTCTTCGAGGGTGAGAGGCTCAAAGTAGAGCTTGTCGCTGGTGTCGTAGTCGGTGGAGACGGTCTCGGGGTTGGAATTGACCATGATGGTCTCAAAGCCGAGTTCGCGCAGGGCGAAGCTGGCATGGACGCAGCAGTAGTCGAACTCGATGCCCTGGCCGATGCGGTTCGGGCCGCCCCCGAGGATCATGACTTTCTTGCGGTCGTTGTCGCGCACCTCGTCCTCGATGCCGTAGGTGGAGTAGTAGTAAGGCGTGAAGGCCTCGAACTCGGCCGCGCAGGTGTCCACGAGGCGGTAGGTGGGGATGATGCCAAGTTTCTTCCGCAAAT
>CAXNGR010000188.1:0-7101 GCA_964201265.1 Verrucomicrobiaceae bacterium | reverse complement strand
TTCGGGTTTCTCGGTGACAAAGAACGCGGGTGTGACCTCGCCGGTGGGCTGAAGCACGTCGTAGCCGAGCGGGGCCTGATGGCCGCCGCCGCGTGAGTTCCAGTGCTTGGCGGCGTCGATGAAAGCCCCGCGCCAGATGAGAGCGAGGTTCATGCTCTCGGCGCTCCACGCCAGGTTGATGCCGCCGGAATAGCCGACGCCGATACCGCGATTGCCCGCGCCCTGGATGAAGTTTCGGTAGATGACCGGCTCGTCCTTCACGACCAGCGGGATGGGATCGAATTCTTTCTGTTTTTTGGCTCCGCCTTTCCAGTTCGGATGCAGCCATTTGGAGAGCGGTGTGATTTGGAAGTCGGCCCCTTTCCAGGCGGCGTAGAGCTCAATGTTGCCGCCGCCCTGGAAGTATTCGAGGCGAAATGTGTGCTCTCCTTTGTCGAGCGGGAGGCCCTTCTCCTTGATGTCGCCAGCGGGATGGATGCCGTCGTAGGCGACGACTTCCTTGCCGTCGATGAGGATGCGTGCACCGTCATCGCTAGAGAGGAAGAAGCGATACGACCCTTTTCTTGGGGCGTTGAGCTTGCCGGTAAAGACGACGCCAAACTCGTTTTTGTAGTCGTCGAGCTTCACGGCGATGAGGTTGTCATCGACCTTGCCTTCGCGGTGTGGCTTGAGCTTCGAGAAGTCGGGTAGTTGGGACCAATTGCCAAGATAGAGGGCGAATTGGAGATCTTGGAGGCCCGCGCCCATCGGTGCGACTTTCATCTCGCCGCGCATGGTGAGCGCGTGGCCGGGGAAGGTGCAGACGTAGGGGTAGGTGCCGGGCTTTTCGGGCGCGGTGAAGGTCAGTTCTTCCTTTTCATGCGGGTTGAGCATCTTCGAGTGCCGCCAGATGCGAGGATCATCGGGCAGCCAGTTGCGTTTGAGCGCTTCGTCGGGCTTTTCCATCTGCTTCATCGCCATGGCGGCGGTGTCGGTGCCGGGCTGGCAGAAGACGAGATTGTGCGGGAGGTCGTCGCCATTCTCAAAGAGGATTTTCACCGGCTGACCGGGCTGCACGAGCAACTCAGCAGTGTCGTACTTCATCTGCGCGGTCATCGTTTTAATCGTGAACGCGGCGGGTTCGATGGCGCTGCATGCAAGGGCGAGAGACAGAAAAAGCAGAGGGCGGGTCATGGGGGCGCGGGGTTACGGGGATTTTGGGGCCGTCTTGCTCGGAAAAGAGGGCTTCGAGGGATTTCGTCCACTTTGGACTTGGCGAGGCGCGGCAAATTTGATTATCTGCCACCATGCAAGACCGCACCTGGCATCTGCTCAAGGCCTCCGACAAGGAAATCTTCGGCCCCACCGACCTCGAAACCCTGCGTGGCTGGGCCTCGGAGGCAAAAATCTCGCCGCTGGACAAGATTTCGAGCGATGACCGCCTGAGCTGGCAGCGTGCGCCGATGATCGCCGAACTGCAAATGGACCTGCTGGTGCAGATGCCGGACAATTACCTCTACGGCCCGACGAACGTGGCGACGATCCAGGAATTCCTCGCGACGGGCGAGATCGACGAGAATGTGACGATCATCAACTGCCTGGACAACACGGAGAAGCGTCTCGCGGATCTTTCGTGGTTCCAGGCCAGCCCGCAGCACATGCGCAGCGCGGCCACGACCTTTGTCGGCACTCAATGGCCGGATGACAAAAAACTGCCAGGAGATGCCTCGCAGCAGTCACGCATCGGCACACTGGAACGCCAAGTGATGGAGCTGCAGCGCGTGGTGGATGAGTGGCAGCACGCCTACAACAGCATGCGTCAGCAGTTCATTGAGGCGACGGGGCGGGAGCCGCTGTGAGAGCTTGTTGAGCCTGCGAGAAGTTAGAGGTGAGACGTCAGAGGTTGCGCTGCGCAGATGACACGTCTCACCACTCACCTCTGACTTCTCACTGCGGGAGTTTACCAGGAGACTGCCGAGCGTGTTCACACGTTTTCTTCCTTCAAACCCGGCAGCGCCTTCGCTTTGTCGGCGTAGCGGTCGAAGCGGTTGGAGAGGATCAGCAGCGTGGGTGCCCAAAGGCCGACGAAGATGCCGAAACGCTCGGCGTGCGCCTGTTCCTCGGGAGAGTCGCCATTGAGGAACCACCAGATCCAGATGGAGAGCAGGATGGACAGGACGCCACCCTGGAAACAAATCGTGCTGAGCGTGCGGCAGATGGAAGGATTCATGGTGGGGAAACTGCCACGCGTTGCCCTCCCAAGGCAAGCAATCACCGCCACCATCGCAAGCCCGGCATAGGAAATCACAGTCGCAGGCGCGTGGGGCGGCGCTTGAGGGAAGGCCAGGATGGGGCATACTGAGCGCTGATGCCTCATCCTGTTGAAATTCGCAGCGCTTCGACTGCGCCACCCCGTCCGCGGGTGGCCCCACACAAGCCACGCTCACTGCCGCAAACGGCTCCGCCTGCGCTCGAGCCGCCATGGCACGTCATCCTGTGGGACGATGATGTCCACACGCATGAATATGTCATCGAGATGCTGGGGGCGATTTTTTGCCATGCGCACGACCTGTCGCTAAAAATGGCGAAGGAAGTGCATGCCAGCGGGCGCGTCGTCGTAGCGACGGTGCACAAGGAGTTGGCGGAGCTGCGCCAGCAGCAGATCGAGGAATACGGGCCAGACAAACGAGTGCCTGAGTGCAAGGTCTCGATGCGGGCGACCATCGAGTGCTCGGAGTGATCAGCTCTTCCCGTTTTCACCCCGCGGCTCGGCGATTCCGCGCAGAATTAGAATCGAAACCAGGGAAAACACCGCCGCGAGAGACGCGACGAGGTAAAACGAGCCGCTCATCGAGTAAATCAAGCCGCCGAGGCTCGTGGCCAGCAGCAGCGACCACACATTGCAGAAGCCCAGCATGGCCTGGAGCGTGGAGCGGCGCTCCGGCGGGCACAGCTCGGCGGTGAGCGTCAAATCACCCACGCGATCCAGGAACAAACCGAAACCGAGCACGAAGTAAGCGGCTGTGAAGCCGCTGAATGACTGCGTCACGCAGACCCACACGCAAAACACCACACAGATGACGCGGGAGAGGATGAGCAGCACTTTTCCACCGCTGTGGTAGCCGAGCCAAGCCGCCAGCAGGCTGCCGAGGATGGTGCCGATGTTTTGAAACGTCACAAAATGCCCCTCGTCCGCCTCGGGCCGCCCAGTGGTGTGCAGCGCGTGCAGGGTGAGGAAAGAGACGACCATGAGATACCCCATGCCGGTGAAACGCACCGCGATGAGGCGCAGCAGCCGGGGCTGGGCCGCCAGTAGGCCCGGCAGACCTTTCAAATACCTCCAGTAAGAGCCGCTAGGCGGGTGGTAATGATGCGCAGCGGGCAGCTCCCGCATGAAAGCCTGTGAAATCCATGACAGCAGCAGAAACGCGAAGGCGATCAGGTGCAGCACCGCATAGCCGCGCTGTCCTGGCGCATGCGTCAGCACTTGCTGGATCACCGCTCCCGCGCCCATCCCGATGCAGGCCTGCGTGATGTAGCGTGCCGCCCAGCCAGCAGCGCGCACACGCTCAGGCACCATGCGTGTGACCATTTCCATCCAAGCGACCACGCCGATGCCGCCAATGAGACCGGAAATGAACGGTGTCAGCACCACCACCGGCAGTAGCCACGCTTCGGCATCCTGCATGAACCACAGCACTAGTCCCGCCACGAGATACGGCAGTCGTTGCAGCAGGCCGAAGGTCATCACCCACGGCTTGAAACGCGTGAGCTTTTCCACCAAGGGAGACACAAACAACCCCGCCATGGCAAAGGCCGCAGGGAGGATCGCTGGCATGATGGCAATGATCGCAGAGCGTCCACCGAGCTGCTCCACCATCTTTGGCATCACCGTCTCCGGCTGGAGGAAAGCCACGCCGCCCATGTAAAAGCCGCCTTCCAGGCAGTGGCAGATGAAATTCCGCCGCACCACCTGGGGATGATGCGCGTGGGGCTGGTGGGCGGTGTCAGGAAGCATCGCGAATGGCGCTCATCGTGGCGCGGAGAGGCCTAAAGGAAAGTGAATCATCCTTGTTTTGGCCCTGCGTCTCAGTCTCACGGTGTAAGACAGGAAAAATCATCCGCGCACGGTTGCGCCGCGTTCGTCATGCTGGTTCAATAAGAAGCATCGAAAAAACTCAAACATACCCCGCAACATGACGCTCAACCCCAAGCTTACCAAGCTGCTCAACGAGCAGATCAACAACGAAATGGCCTCCAGCTACATCTACCTCGCCATGGCCGCGTGGTTTGAGCAGACGCCATATTCCGGCTTTGCCCAGTGGATGTTCACGCAGAGCCGTGAGGAGACGATGCACGCGCTGAAGTTTTACCAATATGTCGTTGATCGTGATGCCAAGGTCGAGCTCCAGCCCATCGCTAAACCCAAGGCAGATTTTAAATCCGCGCTTGATGTCTTCGAGCACAGCCTGAAACAGGAACAAAAGGTCACCCAGCAGATCAACGATCTCTTTGAAGTGGCTGAACAGGTGAAGGATCACGCCTCTAAAAATCTGCTACTCTGGTTCCTCAATGAGCAGATGGAGGAGGAAAAAACCGTGCGCGACATGCTGGACCGCCTCAAGCTCGCTGGCAGCGATCCTGCCAGCCTGCTCGTGCTCGACCGCGAGGCCGGCAGCCGCAAATCCGCTGGTGCTGGCAGCGCTGATGGTGCGGAATAAACGTGCTTGAGCTGCCTAGCAATACCTCGTGCGGTCGGCCAACGGTCCTGACTACCTCTTCACTCTGCGAAGGTGCTGGTCAAACCAGTCGGCGAACTGTGCGTAATCTGGCTGACGGTCCGGCCAGCCATGCGCGGCACCCGGCTTGACGACGAGTTGGGCGATGACACCGGCCGCCTTCGCTTTGGCTACAAAGGTTTCCGCCTGCTGAATGGGCACGAGGAAATCTTGATCGCCATGGATGATGAAGGTGGGCGGAAGTTTCGCGGTGATGTGGTAGATCGGCGAGACTTGCTTACCGAGACGCTGGCGGCCTTCAGGTGTGTCGGACTCGGCACCGAAGGCTCCTTGGTAGTTCTTCAACGTGCCGACTCCGACGGCATCTTCGCCGGGCTTGCCGTAGTTGAGAAAATCCGTTGGCGGATACAGGCAGGCGACGGCCTGGATGGCACTGCTTTCGCGATCCACCGGATCTTTGGCCTTCGGATCGCCAGGGCCGCCATACACGCCCATCGTCAGCGATAGATGCCCGCCCGCGCTGCCACCACTGATCCCGAGCTTGTCGGGGTTCACCTTCCATTTCGACGCATTGTGTCGAATGAAGCGGACGGCGCGGTGAATGTCCTGTGTGATCTCGGGAATGATGAACTTTGGCTGGCACCCATGCCGCACGGAGAAGACGGTGTAGCCGCGTTCCAGGAACGGCACATAATAGTCAGGTGTGTTCGGTGAATACCCAGACACCCAGCCGCCGCTGACCATGTAAACGATGCCAAACCCATTCGGCTTCTCCGGCGTGATGACATCCAGCGTCAGCGCGACGCCAAACTTGCGGCCATACACCACATCCTCTGTGCGTGTGTGCGCCGGGAGGATGGGGCGCTTGATCTCCGCATGGAGAGAGAGGCTGCTGATCAGCAGCATGAGGGCGAGGAGTCGGGAGATGAATTTCATGAGCAGGGGACTATACGCCCAGAGCCTTCCTCATTTGCCAGCAACCTGCCTCATGACTCTCGTCACCGCTGCCGAGTTGGCAGATTCGTCGTTCAGCACGGAGTGGTTTTCGCGTCGATTCAACGACACAACCCTGTCCGGTTAACGTTCACAGCGATCATGCGCCGCGTGTTCGTCTTTTTACTCTTTGCCCTCAGTCATCTGCTCTCCGCTGCGGAGAAGCCGGACGTGCTCGTCATTCTCGCGGATCAATGGAGTCCGCGTTTCACCGGTTGGGACAACCAAGAGGTGCGCACGCCGCACATGGACCGCATCGCGGCGGAGGGGATGATTTTTGATGCTTGCTATGTCACTTCCCCGGTTTGCATGCCTGCGCGGGTGTCGTTGCTCACAGGTTTGTATCCGCACATCGGCGGTCATGGCCTGTGGGGGAATGCGGCGTGTTATTTTCCAAAACCAGAGGACGCGCCGATGTTTCTCGACATCCAGCGTGCGGGCCACACCACAGCCCAGATTGGGAAAACACACTGGACAGCCGGACCGGCGTGGCATGAGCTCTTCAAAAACAGCGGTGCTTTCTTCAAGGCACTCGGCCTCGATCATGTGCAGGACATTCCCGGCCCGCCGGACTCAGTGAAAGGGCGTGATCCCTACTCGCAGCATCTGCAAAAAATCGGCCTGCTCCAGGCAGTGGGCGATGACTTGCACGGGCGATATGTGAGCGGCGAGTTCGAGCCGCGAGCAAGCGTGGTGAAGGTGGAGGATTATCATGATGTCTTCACCACGGGCCTCGCGGTCGATTTCATCCGGGCGCAGGCCAAGGAGAAACCGCTGTGCCTCGTCGTCAGCCTGCACTCTCCGCATCCGCCGCTCGATGCGCCGGATGATTACGCCACGATGTTCGATCCCGAAAAGATCACACTTCCCACCAATGTGCCGGAGAAATATCTGCGCGAGGGCCGGGCGCTTAATCACGAGAAGACAAAACGCATGCTCGCGAATTACCTCGGCAAACTCGCGCTCGTGGATGATTGCGTGGCGAAGCTCGTGGAAGCGATGAAAGCTCGCGGCACCTGGGACAGCGCCCTAGTAGCCATCACCGCTGATCATGGCGAAATGATGGGTGCGCATGGTTATCTCACCAAAGGCCGCTTTTATGACGAGTCCGTGCGTGTGCCGCTCGTACTGCGCTGGCCCGGTCAGATCAAAACAGGCCGCAGCAAGGCTCCAGTGCAGATGATGGACATTTACCCGACCATTGTGGAAGCGGTCGATGGCGAACTGACACCCGGTCGTTTTGCGAAATCGCTACTGCCCATCGCGCGTGGCGAAAAAGATCGCATCCGCCCCATCGCTGTCAGCGAAATTGGCGACAAAGCACCACTGCGCATGATGGCGCGTGATGATCGTTTCAAATACTGGGCCGATGAGGAACGCGAATACCTCT
>CAXNGR010000187.1:0-7128 GCA_964201265.1 Verrucomicrobiaceae bacterium | reverse complement strand
AGGCTGTGCCCGCGACCCCATTCTGATAACTCCAGCGCACCCGCACGGCTGGCTGCTGGTCCGCGATGGAGGAAATGTCATACTCCATCGTCTGCCAGGCATTGTCCGTGATGGCAGTGCCAGGGTTCACGAACACCTCCCTCCAGGTGGTGCCATTGGTGCTCACCTCCACCGTGACCCGTGTGCTGCTGAGCACGTTCGTGTTCAGCCAGCGCTTGAACCGCAGCCGCGTCGTTTTTCTCGTCGAAAGATCCACCGGAGTGCTGGTCAGATAAAACGGGCCGCCAACGGCTGTGGCGGCATTTCCAGCCAGATTCACGCCGAAGACGCTGCTGCCTGTCGCCCCGCCTGCCGGGTCCGCATTGCCCGTGCCACCTGCGGCGCTGCCACCGCTGCCCGCAGGCGTGCCATAAGCCCACTGCCCGCTGGCGGTCCACCCAGGATCGGTGCTCAGATCAAAGCTCACCGCCACTGGAGGCGTCACATAGAGGCGGATGCCGATCGGTTGGTTGAAATTGGAGCCCGTATTCGTGAAAACGAGGTTCGTACTGTGGAAACCGGGCTCCACCGCGTTTGCCTGAGTCGTCACGGTGACCGTCACGTTCGCCCCAGGGGCCAGCGAGCCGCTGGCGGGGCTCACACTCAGCCACATGGCGTTCGGATTGGAACTCCAGTTAATCGTCGAGGCACCGTCATTGCTCAGCGTGAGCGTCTTCGTCGTCGGGGTGAATGGGCCGCCCTTGTTGCCCTCGATGTTCCAGCCGCTGCGGTCGTTGATCTCCAGGCTGTCCGGCACGTCATACTGCTCTACGATGCCCGTTGTCGTGGTGCTGGCCGGTGCCGTGGCCCCCTCTCCCATGCCGCGCTTCGCAAACGCTGTCCACACCTCGCCCAAATCGCCCGGATGGTTCACGAGCGTCGCCTGAAGGATGCCGTCGCGGCTCTGGATGAAATTCGGGTTCGCTGGGCCGTATTTCATGCCCTCCGTCACCAGGAAAAGAGCCCGGTCATTACCAATGGCAAAGCCGTGTTTCAAAATCAGATTCGCCCGCAGGTCCCATAGCGCCACGCACCACACCGTGCCCTGGTAGTGCACCTGCGTGGCATCCTGCGTGGCCGCGTAGGTTGGATTTCGCGGCACACTCGTATGCCAGTCCACCTGGTTTGGATCGATGTCCCGCAGCGTGTGCGGATTCTTGAGCATGTCCGTGCTGTAGCTGTAGCGCCGGGCCCCGTAGTAGTAGTTCTCCGAATACCAATCGCTGCTCAGATAGCGGCTCCAGGCTCCGCGGGACCAGTTCCCGTGGGGATTGTCGGAAGCTTCCGCCGTTAGCGCCAGACCATAGAAATCACTCCACCCCTCACCCATCCCACGCGTGGAAAGAGCCGAGATCGTCACCGAAGGGCCGCCGACGAGCCGGTTGCTCACCCCGTGGCCATACTCATGAAGCACGACCTCCGCTTCAAACGAGCCGTCGCGGTCCGGTGTGGCTTTTGTCCAGTTGTACATCTGCATGCGTCCCCGCCCGCCATCCACCGGCGTGGAGAAGTTCGCGTTGTTCGTGCCGCTGCCGTCCTGCGCCTCCGAATTCACCGGATCATTGCCCACACCACCTCGGCCAAAGTTATCCATCTGGAAATTCCCTGCCGCCTCCGTGAAACCGAGCTCATACATCCGGTCATGCATGAAATTGGACCAGTAGAAGAGCTGCGTCACTGAGGCGTCTTTGAAGTTCGATGGCTCCTGCCCCAAATTATAAGGGAAGTCGAAAACTCGGCCCGTCCCGGTTGTGCGCGGCAGATCCGCCGCATTGTCCGCATTCGTGTCTGTGTAAGCATCGGTGTTGTTGCCGCTGGTGATGTTGTCCCCGTCATTGATCCAGCCGTTCGGAGACGCAGTCGTGTTCAGCGCCGGCGTGGTGACCAGCACACGGTTCGTCGGCAGCGGTTGCAGGCTGGAGGGCTTTTCATGACCCGGCGACATTGGCGTAGGGCTTTCCGTCGTGTAAACGCGATACGTCGCATCGCTGATGTAGGCCGTCAGCGCCTGCCGCACCAGCACATCGCCCTTTTCAGCATCCACGAGCAGCCGGTACATTTCCGCCCGGCTCCGGCTCGTCAAAGTCACGTCCCAGGCCAGCCGCATGCTGCTTTCATTCATCGGCAGCCACGTCAATTTGGCGTCCGCATCCGTCAGCAGAGCTGCACGGAACTGCTGCCTCTTGTCCGGCTGCTGTGCCGCAGGAGCCATCGGTCGCACGGACTCCGCTGTTATCTTTTCACCCACGTTTCGGCCTGCGGCAGCCACCGCTTCCTCGACGGCGATTCTCGGTTCCGTCCCATTCGCCGCCCCGGCGGGATCGGGAATAAACTGGCTGCCGATGTTGATCAGTTCGCCTCCCGTCGTGAGGTTCGCCTGGAAAACGGCCTCAAAAATTTCGATCCCTTCGTGTTGCTGATGCCAGACCACCTTGCGCGACGGACCGCGCGAAGTGGAGTAGTCCGTCACCCGGCGCGCTCCGTCCAGCGCCTCCGGCCCATGACCGAAGAGTCCTTGATGCGCTTCGATAAAATCCCGGATCGCGGCATCTCCTTCGTGGTCCGTGCGGGCACCCGTCAGCAATCGAGCGTTTGAGGCGATCCATTTCGGCGACTTGCTCACAGGATCGAAATCCACGCTCACACCTGGGATAGCCTGCCGTAACGCAGCGAGCGCAGATGCCTGTATTTCAGGCAGACTCGCGCCAGCGACCTCACGCTTGTCCATGTCAGCGAGCGGACCGGTCGCTGTCGGCTTTGCCTGAGGCAGAACGACCGGCGTCAGTTGCTGATTCGCATGCGCTGACTCTTGTGGCGCGGTGACGGCAGGCAGATCTTCTTTGCGTGGACTCAGCCGCCACAGTAGGGCCGCTATGCCCAGAAGAATCAAGCATGTGAGCATGGGAATCCAACGGAAGGGCGCGTCTTTATTCATGGGGGGCTAAAGATGATTTTTTTACAGGCTAGGAGTTTGTCTGTATTGGGGGCAATCAAAAAATTCGATGCCATGAAGAAATAAATCAGTTGTGCGCCATCCTTTGTGAGTGCCACACGGAAGTGCATCACTGAAAGGATGAACCGAATGCCTGGTGTCATCGTGTTATTTTGATTGGCAGGCTCCACGCTTTCCGTCGTGAGTCGTCTCAAGGTGTAACTCCTTCCAGGATGAACCCGCCCTTGTAAGCGGCGCGTCATGTCCCATTTTCCCGTCATGACTTTATCAGAAGTACTCCCCTCCGAGGACATCCTGCTCGGTCTCGGCCTTGAAACCCCCATCGCGCGTATTGATCGGGCGTTGAAGGAGATTTGGAAGGATGACGAGGCCAAAACCCGCGCCTCGCTCATCAATCTGGCCATTTACACCGAGGACAGCGCCATTCTCGCCGCGAACAACGATCTGCTCGCTCACGTCGCCGCCGAGCATGCCTGCCGTGCTCTGCTCATTCTTGCCCTGCCGGAGGCGCGGCCGCCGCGTGCTCGTGCGTGGATTCAAGCGCTCTGCCGACCGTATCAGGGAAAGCAAATCGTGTGCAGTGAGCAGCTCAGCTTTGTGCTGGAGGGCGGTGATGCCGCGCAGGTGCAAAACATCGTCTTCGCCCACCTCGATTCCGATCTGCCGCTCGTCGTCTGGTGGCAGGCCGATCTCACCCAAAACTTCGAGGAGCGCTTCTATTCCCGCATCGACACCCTCATCATCGACTCCAGTCGCTGGACCGACCCCGCGAGGCAGTTCGACGCCCTGATCGCCGCCATGAATGCCGAAACGGCCGGCTTCGACGTGCGTGACCTCGCCTGGACGCGCTCGCACTTCATGCGTACCGCGCTCGCCAGTTGCTTCCAGGACGCCGCCGCGCGGCAAAACATCGGAAAGCTTCAAACCGTTCGCATCACCCATCTCAAAGGCCAGCGCACCGCTGCGCTGCTGCTGGCCGTGTGGATCAACCAGCGCCTCGGCGCCACGTTGCAGCTCGAATTGATCGAAAAAGACAGCGGCCCCGCGCTTCAAAGCCTCGTCCTCGAAGGTGAGGGCGTGCGTGGCGAGGTGCGCCGCGACTGTGACTCGTCCTTCATCAATGTCTGCACCTCCTGCGGTCAGCACGAGCACAAAGATCTCCTCCCCGCCGATGTGGACAGCGACGCAGAACTCGTCACTGAGCAGCTCTCCCGCTTCCACGGCAGCACGCTTTACTCCAGCATGCTTCCATTCGTGCGTGGCATGCTGAAGTGACCTTCCCGGTTCGCGGTTCTCTGTTGCAAGCCGCGTGCAGAGAACTGAGAACAGCGAACTCATGAAACCCTGGCTCCACCTCGCCCGCGTCTCCAACCTGCCCACGGTCTGGACGAACGTGACCGCCGCCTGGCTCCTCGCAGGAGGTGAACTCGTTGATGCGCGTCTGTATTGGCTCATCCTCGCCGGTTCACTTCTCTATACCGGCGGCATGATTCTCAATGACGCGGCGGATGTGAAATTCGACCGAGAACATCGTCAGGAGCGTCCGATTCCCAGCGGCCAGGTCAGTGCCAAGACCGCGTGGAGCGTGGGGGGCGGCATGCTGGTGGGAGGAGCTGCTTTAGCCGTCTTTTTCGGCACCAGCATCTGGATCACATTGTCCCTCGTGGCTGCCATTTTGTTTTACGATCTCTATCACAAGCCCTGGGCAGGATCAGTTGTGGTGATGGGCGCGTGCCGGGCGCTCTTGTATTTGATGGCCGCATCAGCAGTGAAAAAGGTGGTGATCACAAAACACAATGTGACGGTCTTCTTCTTTGGGGCTGATTTGCATTTCGAAACAGGCTGGTTGCCTCTCAGCTTTTGGTTGGTTCTGCCGTATGCCTTGGTGCTTGGGCTATATGTCGTTGGAATCACCATCGGTGCCCGGTTGGAGCGGAAGAATGGTTCGCTGTCGGTAATGATGAGTTTGCTGATCTTCGGCATTCTTTATATGCCGGGCCTTTTGTGCTTGGCGGTCTTTTTCAGGTCAGTTGGTGGAATGGGCCAGGTCGTGGTTGTGCTGGCATTCACCATTCTTGTCGCGGCCGCGGGCCAAACACTGCGTCAAGGCGGTCCTGCCGTTGGCAAGGCTGTTGGTCTTCTCCTTGCAGGCATCGCAATCGTCGATGCGCTGGCAGTCTCCACGGTTTCGGTGCCTTTGGCCTTGTGTTTCGTCGCACTCGCCCCGCTTCTCCGTCTCTGGCAGCGCTGGGTGGCCGCGACGTGAAGGAAAGAACTCCCTCGCAAGATTCGTTTGGGCTTTCCCTTTGACCTCCAACCCATTGCAGGCAAAGAACCCGCCCCCCAATGCTGGAGAAACCCATCAGGCTCGAACACACCCACCGCATCTTGTTCACGAGGGAGGTTTTTGCGCCCCGAAACAACACCATCTGCGAACTCCTGGCCCTCGACAAACCGTACAAGCTCCCGCGTGTGCTCGTCTTCGTCGATGAAGCCGTCGCCAACGCAAACCGCGATCTGCTCGACGACATCGTGGCCTACGGCGAGGCGCATGCGGAGTCCTTCACGCTGACGGACTCGCCCATCGTCATCCCCGGCGGAGAAGCCTGTAAAAATGATCTGCGTCTCGTCGAATGCTGCTGGGATGCCATCAACGAGGCCGCGCTGGACCGCCACAGCTACGTCTTCGTTATCGGCGGTGGTGCCGTGCTCGATCTCGTCTGCTTCGCCGCCTCCACGGCTCATCGCGGCATCCGCCATGTGCGTTTTCCCACCACCACCTTGTCTCAAGGCGATGGCGGCGTCGGCGTGAAGAATGGCGTGAACTACTTTGGCAAAAAGAACTGGATCGGCAGCTTCGCCGTGCCCTTCGCCGTGGTGAACGACTTCGCCTTCCTCGAATCGCTGCCAAAGCGTGAGCGCCGCAACGGCATCATCGAGGCCATCAAGGTCTCGCTTATCCGTGACCGCGTGTTCTTCGAGCAGATCGAGGCCATGGCCGACGATCTCGCTGCGCTGAAGCAGGACGCGCTCGAAAAGGTCGTCCAGCGCAGCGCCGAGCTGCACGTCGAGCACATCGCCACCGGCGGCGATCCCTTTGAGCTTGGCTCTGCCCGCCCGCTCGACTTCGGCCACTGGGCCGCGCACAAGCTGGAGCAGATCTCCAAATTCTCCGTCACGCACGGCGAGGCCGTGGCTATCGGCATGGCCGTGGATCTCGTCTAGTCACGCATGCAGGGCATCCTGGATGAAGAAACCTGTGAGCGCGTGTTGAAACTCATCGAGCGCATCGGCTTCGCCACCTACTCACCGCATCTGCTCGACAACGGACGCAGCGGCGAACCCGTCATTCTCGAAGGTCTGGAGGAATTCCGCGAGCATCTCGGCGGCGAGCTGACCGTCACACTGGTGCCGGAGATTGGCGCGAAGCTGGAAGTCCACGAAATGAACCGGGTGAAGATTCTGAACGCACTGGTTGATTTAAAGCACCGCCAGACCGCCGGAACGTAAACGCCACCAGCGACAGCGTGCAGAGCGAGCTCAGCGGCATCAAAATCGCCGCCGCCAGCGGACTTAGGTGCCCCATTAGCCCTGCCACTGCGGTGACGAGGTTGTAAGTCACCGAAAACGCGAACACGCGGCGTGTCGCCCTGCGATGAAGCTTGGCCACATGCATGAGGCCGCTCACAAAACGCAGGCTGTGGCCCAGGAAGAAGAAATCCGCCTTCTGCTCCAGGAAACTCCGCCCCGTGACCGGACTGCCCGCGCACAACGCCTCGTCGAAGGCCAGACTGTCATTCGCGCCATCGCCAACGTAAAGCGTGTCATCGCGATTCCGCCCACGCAGCCACTGCGCCTTCGCTTCCGGTGTCAGTTCGGCCATCCAGCACAAATCCGGCAGCTCCAGCTTTCGTGCGATGTCCGCCACCTTCGGAGCACGATCACCGCTGAGCACACAGACCTCGATCTGACGTTCCCGCAGATGCCGCACCTCCTGCAACGACTCCGCACGCAGTTCATCGCGAAAACGGAACGCAGACAGCACCGCGCCATCCCGCGTCAGCACCGCATCACCAGCAATGGCCGCCTCCGGCCTTCCGAGACGCCATTCACGACCGCTTTCATCGCTGAAGGCC
>CAXNGR010000186.1:0-7131 GCA_964201265.1 Verrucomicrobiaceae bacterium | reverse complement strand
ATCATCGCCCGCTGGCGTGCCCCAAAGGCCACGCTGGCGGAACTGGAGCAGGACTGGCTGCGGCTGGCGCGGCGGATGCAGTTGCTCAAAATGCCAGCATCAGCCGCCACCGCTCCATGAAATGGCTCATCCGAATCTTCATCCGCGGTTACCAGATGTTCATCTCTCCCGTCATTCACGCCTTTGGCGGTCCTGGCTCCGGTTGCCGCTTCACGCCGACCTGCTCGGTGTATTTTCTCCAGGCCGTGGAGACGCACGGCTCACTGCGTGGGAGCTGGATGGGCCTGCGACGCATCTTCCGCTGTCATCCCTGGGGCGGTCACGGGCATGACCCTGTGCCGGGGACAAATGACGAATGACGAAATCAGAATGACGAATTTGTCTCAATCGCACGCCAGCACACGAGCACATGCTTCGTCATTCGTGCATTCGTCATTGTCCGCAGCCTGCTGCTCCGCATTCTTCTGAGCCTTCTTCCTCTCAATTCCTCCCGAACCCTTTCTTTAAAAATTCATGGACCGCAAAAGTTGGATCGTCGTGACGCTGTGCGTCATCCTCATGGGGGTGAACTGGCACTACATGCAGGAAAACCAGAAGCTGGCGCAGGCTGAAGCCGCCCGTGTCCAGGCTGAGAAGGCTAAAAACGCACCAGCGACCGCTGCCACTACTCCACCCACGGTTCCTGGGGCCGCTCCGAGTCCTGCTGCTGCGGCAGTGCCTGCCGTCCCGGAAGTAGTGAACGTACCGGAGGAGAAACATTCGCTGACCGTGGGCAGCGTGACGTTTGAACTAACCTCAAAAGGCGGCGGCATCGCCCGTGCGGTGCTGGCGGGGACGGATAAAGTGACCCTAAACACGAACGGGCTGGAAGCCATCGGTGCACTGCGTCGTGAGCCTGCCGGACTGGACGCGATGGCTTACAAGCTGACGGCCAAATCGGACAAGAGCGCGACCTTTGAAGGCACCAGTGCCGAGGGCGTGGTGGTCACGAAGACTTACAGCCTGACCGAGGGGAAGGAGAGCGACGAGCATCTCATCGACCTGAGCATCACCTTGAGAAATACGGGGGCGGCCCAGCACCGCTCCGAGGAATATTACCTCTACGCGGGTGCCTCGAGCGCCCTGAAACACGATGACGCTCGCTACGAGGGCTTTTTCTGGAACGACGCGGGAGATGCGGACTTTTACCAGGCTGATTACTATGCGAAGCCTTGGTTCAGCGAGCAGAAGTTCGAGTTTCGCCAGTCTTACAACGCGCTGCGTTACGCCGGGGTGATGGGGCGCTTCTACACGCACATCGTCACACGTGTGGGGGAGAAAGATGCGCCGGGCAAGTTCTGGACCACACGCCGCAAGCTGGCGCAGCCGATCGACGCCGCGCATGCAGGCAAAACAGATATCGAGGACCACGCCTATGATGCCTCGGTGGGCCTGCCAGCAGTCGATCTAGCTCCGGGTGCCTCGGTGACGCAGACCTACCAGATTTACCTCGGGCCGAAGGAATACGACCGCCTGAGCAAGATCGGGAAGCAGCGCAGTTTTGCGATGTTCTACGGGTGGTTCAAGCCAATCAGCATCTTCCTTTCCTGGGTGATGCGCTGGATGCACGACATGACCGGCAACTGGGGCGTGGCGATCATCCTGCTGACCATTTTTGTGCGCCTTTGCATCTGGCCGATCCACGCCAAGTCCACCTTCACCATGAAGCGCATGGGCCTGCTGGGGCCGATGATGAAAGAGCTGCAGGAGAAGTACAAGGACAACCCGCAGCAGCAGCAGCAGGAGGTGATGAAGCTTTACCGCGACTATGGGGTGAATCCTCTCGGTGGCTGCCTGCCGATGTTTTTGCAGATCCCGATTTTCTTCGGCCTTTACCGGGTGCTGGAATACGCCGCCGAGCTGCGCGGGCAGGGTTTCCTGTGGGTGAACGACCTGTCCGCCGCCGACACGGTGACGAACTGGGGCGGAATCGACATCAACCCGCTGCCCCTCATCATGGGCCTGACGATGGTGGCGCAGATGAAACTCACGCCGCAGCCGCAGAGCATGGACAAGACCCAGCAGCGCATTTTCATGCTGATGCCGATATTCTTCCTCTTTATCTGCTACAACTTCGCCTCCGCGCTGGCCCTTTACTGGTCCACGCAGAACATTTTCAGCATCGCCCAGACCTGGATCATGAAGCTCTACATCCCCGAGCCGAAACTGGAGAAGGTGGCGCAAAAAACCGTGGCTAAAGGCCCCCCGCCGCAGAACCCGTTTTTCAACCCCATGGGCCACAAAGAGAAGAAAAAAGGCCCCAAACCGCCCAAGCTGGGAGGCTAGGCCAAATCAAGTTCTCTGTTCCCGGTTCGCAGTTCGCGGCTGCGGCCCCTTAACAGAGGTGTTAAACCGCGAACTGAAAACACCCATGACGCCGCTCGAACACGCCCGCCACATCCTGGACACCATGCTCGGCTACCTGGGCTTCGTCGTCCAAATTGAGGAGGACAACGGCCCGGATGGTCCCACGCTCCAGGTGCTCACGGACGACTCGGACGCTCTGATCGGTCGCCGCGGGGAGACGCTGGATGACATCCAGTACCTCGTGAACCGAGTGCTTCAGCGCCACCTCAAGGACGCGCCGCGCATCCGCATTGATGTCGAGTTCTACCGTTCCATGCGGGAGGACAAGATGGTCGCCCGGGCGAAGGAGCTGGGGGAACGCGTCCGCGCCACCGGCCAGAACGCCGACCTGCCGCCGATGAACAGCTACTACCGCCGCCTCGTTCACAACGTCTTCGTCAACGACCCGGACGTGATGAGCGTCAGCCAAGACAGCAGCAACGTCCGCTTCAAACGCATCATCCTCAAGCGCCGCACGGCCTGACGCCTTCTGGCGTGTGCTGAAAGGAAAATCAGCTTCGTTCTTTACTCGTGTGGCGGTTTTGAGTTATGTCTGGTAACTCGCGCAAAATCACGCGCGGCTGTTTTCAGTCATCACCATCATTCCAACCCTGCCTCTCCCATGAAATTGAGCCTTTTTCGACCTGCCCTTTTAGCGTTGATCTGCAGCGCCGGATTTCTGCACGCCGACGTTGTGACGCTCAAAGACGGCAAGAAGCTGGAGGGCAACATCCTTTCCGAAACACCGACGGTCGTCCGCATGCGCTACAAGCTGACGCCCAAGATCTGGGATGAGAAGGACATTCCTCGCACTGACATCGCCGAAATCGTCAAGCAGAAGCCAGAGGAGGTTGAGGCCATTGAGTTGCGCAAGCTTCTGCCCACGCCTGACCTCATGACGGCGGAGAAGTATGAGCAGCTCATCCAGGACCGCCTACGCCCCTTCGTGAACCGTTACCCCGGCACTAAAGAGGCCACCGAGGTGGAAAAAATGATCGCCACAGCGCAGGAGGAGAAGGAAAAAGTCGTCGCTGGTGGAATGAAGGTGGAAGGCAAGTGGCTCTCGCCAGACGAAGCCAAGGCAGACAGCTACAACATCAAGGCCTACGGAGTGCTCGCTGAGATTGATGAAAAGATTGCGGCCAAGGATTACAGCGCTGCACTCAAAGCCTTCGACAAAATCGCCAACACGCGGAGCGGCTATGTTGCCTCAGTCTATTACCCCAAGTCTGTCGAGACGGTGCTGGAGGTGCTGGCCAAGTACGAGGCACAGATCGAGCAGATGATCAAAGACCAGCCCACGCTTCAAAAAATGCGTGATGAAGGCGTGAAAAAACTCATCGACCCTGATCTGACGCGGATGAAGGACGCCATCTCCCGCGAAAAGGAGCAGTGGAAGGACGGCTATGATGCGGAAAAGAAGTCCGGCACACGCTGGTTCACTCCCTACAAGTACGATTTGCCCAGCCTTAAAATCCTCGCCAAATCCATCGTTACCGAAAAAACACGTCTGAAAGAAATCAACACTGCGGCCATCGGTAAAATCAACCAGGCCATTGCCGACATCATGCGTTCGGAGGCTGCGGCAGGCAAAGATGAAGCCGTACTCAAAAAGATGGGCGAGGCCATACTCGCAGGCGAGGCCGCTAGCGCCGACGCTGACAACGCCAGCCGTCAGTTCTACGCCACAGTCTTCCAAGGCTATCGCCAGCGTTACGCCTATGCTCAACAGATGCTCGCCGCAAAGGCGATGCAGCAAACCCAGGGCACCGCAGCTCCGGGGGTAGTCGGTGGCTCTTCGGCAGTGTCTGGCACAGGCACACCAGGAATGGATGATCGTGTGGCAGCCGCGCTCGCGGCAGCATCTGGCGGAGCACCTGTGGCACCTGCCACAGGAACCACACCCGCTGTGGCCCCTGCGGGAGCCGTCGCGCCTACAGGAGCTGCTCCTGCTCCGATGCCGGGTGCCGCAGCCGTTCCTGGAGCTTATCCTGCTCCTCAGCCGGGTTATCCCGCTGCTCAGCCCGGAGTCGCTCCTCAGCCCGGTTATGCCCCTGCTCCGACCGGTGCCCCTGCTCCTTATGCCCAGCCTCAGGCTTACGCGCAGCCACAGCCAGTCGCACCCGCCGCCCCATATGCACAGCCTCCGGTGGAAGAATCTGCCGGCATCAGCACCAACACGCTCATCTTCATTGGCATTGGCGTTGTTGTCCTGGTTCTCGTGATCGCCATGTCCGGCGGGAAGAAGAAAAAGTGATCTTCACAGCCCGGTTTCACCGGGCTCTCTCCCCCCAATTCCTCCATAACAAAAAGGGCGAGCCGGTTGGCTCGCCCTCTTTGTTGAATCTTTGAACGAACGATTAAGCGTCAGCGGTCTGCTGCTGACCCAAATCCTTCACGGACATGGCTTCCTTACCCTGGCGCTGGCGCAGGTAATGCAGGCGGGCACGGCGCACGCGACCGGTCTTGGTGATCTCAATCTTCGCCACTTTCGGGCTATGCAGCGGGAAAACACGCTCGACACCTTCACCGTAGGAAATCTTGCGCACCGTGAAGGCCTCGTTGATGCCGTGGCCTTTGCGGGCGATGACGATGCCGGCGAAAATCTGGATACGCTCCTTGTCACCTTCGACGACTCGGGTGTGCACCTTGATGGTGTCTCCCACGTTGAACGCGGCGACTTCTTTTTTGACTTGTTCCTGGTTGATCTTTTCGATGATTTTGCTCATGGCACGCTCCTAAAGTGTCCGCGCAACGCAGGCCGTGAATCAGTCAGGCCGGGGGCGAGGGGCGGGGAAGATGGACAGTTCACCTGATTTGGCAACCAGTTTTTCCCGGTGCTGGAAACCGCTCAATAACGCCCTAAGCTCCCCCCACCCATGGAATCCTCTGTTTTTGCCCTGATTCGCGCCGCCATCACCGAAGACGTCGGTGCTGGCGATGTCACCTCTCTTTACTTCATTCCCGAAAACTCACGTTCCAGGGCCGAGATCGTCGCCCGCGAGCCGGGAATCGTTTCTGGGGCTGAAATCGCCGTCACGGTCTTCAAAGAAATCGACCCCAGTCTCGAAGTTGAGGTCTGCATCCCGGATGGCAGCCCGTTTGAGCGCGGCAGTATCCTCATGAAGGCCGCCGGCAGCACGCGCTCCCTCCTCACCGCCGAAAGAACGGCGCTGAACTTCCTTCAACGGCTCAGCGGCGTCGCCACGCAGACGCAGCGCTATGTCGAGGCCGTGAAACCTCACCCTGTACAGGTCTGGGACACCCGAAAAACCACTCCTGGCTGGCGCTTGATCGAAAAAGCGGCCGTCAAGCACGGCGGCGGCACGAATCACCGAATGGGCCTCTATGACCACGCCATGGTCAAAGACAACCACCTCGCCGCCAACAGCGACCTGCCAGCTCTCCAAGCCGCCATTCACAAATTGCGCGCCGAGCGCCCCGGTGTCCGCGTCCAGCTTGAGGCAGCCACGCTCAAACAAGTCGCTGATTTTCTCCTGCTCGACGGCGTGGACATGCTCCTGCTCGACAATATGAGCACGGATCAACAACGCGAGGCCGTGAAACTCGTGAACGGCAAGCTCTGGCTCGAAGCCAGCGGCGGCATCACGCTCGACACCATCAAAGATGTGGCCGCCACGGGCGTGAACGCCATTTCCGTCGGTGCGTTGACTCATTCGGCCCGTGCGCTGGATCTGGCGCTCGATCTGTTCTGATCACTTCACCGGCTCATACTGCCAAGCCCAGTCGCCGACATACTCCCGTTTATTGAGCTTAGTGCCTGCGGTCACCTTTCCTTCATCGTCTTGGCCGTCAAAGCCCACGGACCAGAGGACAAAACGGCCCGAGTCCATCAGGCGATAGCGCATTGGCTTCCCATTGCACGGATCGAGCGGCACGGCGGGCAGCAAGGACGGCAGCAGTTCTTCCAAACGGCTCGGATACTTCGCTTGCCGCAGATGAAACCGCTCCAGCGCCACTGCTGTGAGCGCCTGCTGCCGCCGCGTCTCGGTCAGCAGGGCATTGACGCTGATCTGCGATACCGCAGGCAGCATGAGATTCACCATGATGTGATCAGGGTGCAGAATCACATTCGAACGGCTTTTGATTTCGGCTGCCAAAGCGTCTCCTGCGTGGACGGCCTGCCATAGGCCGCCGTGTTTGAGCGGTTGGATCAAATGGCGCAATTCCATATCCGCGATGACACTTTTCCAGTGGTCGAACAAGCCGCTCGGCAACATCCGCCAAGCATTCATGCCAAGGCCGCCGCCAGAGAACGCAGCCACCACATTCTCATGGTCCTTGGTCCGGCCTCCAGCAGTCGTTTGCAGATACTCCAGCGCGTTCAAACCGGCCGCCATCTCTCCCTGCATTGCGAGGAGCAGCGCCGGAGTCGTTTCATCCGTGGCGAAGGCGTCTTGCAAGCGCGTTAAATCGTCCTCGGTGAACCCATGCTCGCGGAGGCCGAGCCAAAGCGGCTCCAGCGCCATCACTTCCAGCGTGTTGCCGACCAGGAAGCCAATCAGCAGCGGCTCCTGCTTGCAGGCTTGTGCCAGAAGCGTGATCGCAAGCAGGCTGCGCGTCGCCTCCGCGCTGTCTTTCGCCGCCACGGCCGCACGGGCGCGCAGGCTCAGCGCTTTCGCCAGATTTTGTCCGGCGTTGTAATGCGGCAGGCGCAGGGTGAACAGCAGATCCGGCATTTCACGCTCGCGCAGGCCTGGCGTGAACATCGCTTGGGGTCGGCGG
>CAXNGR010000185.1:0-7147 GCA_964201265.1 Verrucomicrobiaceae bacterium | reverse complement strand
CGAAAAGGAGGGCATTTCGGCGGGCAATCATGAGCGTCTCAAACTACGGATGCAGACACACGCCTCTTGCCATGGACAGTTGGGTTGGCTTGAAAGGAGAGGGATCATCCTAATCCCTCAAACCGGGGCCAGGATGCCACCGCTCCTTCCTCCCAACAAAAACGCCTGACCGTTCTCACGATCAGGCGTTGTTTTGAATCAATCCGTCAGCGGAACTCAGTTTGAGCGGCCAAGGTAGGTGCCGTCTTCGGTCTTGATGCTGACCTTGTCGCCGTTGTTGATGAACAGCGGGACCTGTACGCGCATGCCGGACTCGGTGATGGCTTCCTTGTACACGTTGTTGGCGGAGTCGCCCTTCACCCCAGCAGGGCTGTCGGTGATGGTCATGATGATGTTGGCGGGCAGTTCGATGCCAGCGACGACGTCGTCAGCGAACACGACGAGGTACTTCTGGCCTTCGATGAGGAAGCCACGGGTCTTAGCGTCGAGCTTGTCCTCGCCGATGAGCACGTCCTCAAAGGTGTCTGGGTGGATGAAGTGGTAGCCGTCGCCGTCCTTGTAGCTGAACTCGTGGTTGTCACGCACGAGGTTCACGGACTCCAAGGTTTCGTTGGAGGTCATGCGCAGGTTGTACATCTTGCCGATGGTGATGCTGCGGACGGACATCTGCACGAACGACGCCATGCGTGGCGGGGTTTTGAGTTCGGTGTCGGTGACGACGCAAACGTCGTTGTTGTGACGCACGGCGTGGCCTTTGCGGAGATTGATGACTGGGGTGGCTGGCATAGGAGCGGGGTTTCTTGGCGAGTTTGGCGCGGTTTGCAAGCGCGGGTTCGGGGGCTGGGCGGGGCAGCAAACGATCAGCCTGGGTTGATTTGTGAGCAGGCATGCGGATGATTCACGCCATGAAGCCAGCTTTTCTCTTCCTGTTTGTCCCGGTCATGCGCTGCCTTGGTGCCTCGCTGCTGCTCCTTCTCACAGGATGTGTTGTTAAGCGCGGGCATGAATATCCCGGCGGACTGGCTGCCTTTGCACCCCGGATGGGCAGCGCGGCCAATTACACCTACCATCCGCGTTACGAAGCCTATTATCACCATCCCACAAAGGAGTTCGTCTATCCCAATGGCGAGAAGTGGGAAACACGACCAACGGTGCCCGGCGCCTCGGTGGATGCTGTTCGCTCCACCTCCGGCGTGCCGTTTCATTTCCCGGATCACCCGTCCAAGCATCACTGGCAGGTCAGGCTGGCTTTCCCGCCGGGCTGGTCGTCATCCTCCGTTGGCAGTCAACCAACCAACGACTGGGGGAACCCCGGCTTGAACACGAGACTCCATTAAAGACTGCCAAGTCTCAAGCAGTGCTCACCGATATTCGGTGAGCAACTCATGAATCTGCCTTGGGTCACGCCCGCTCTCTTGTCGCCACCCTGGAGCCCTCCTGGATGCTCCAGCCAAGCCAGTTCTCCCTCCCGAGCCGCCGCTGGGTGGAATCGTGCGTCCGCCGACATCCTCGGAGCCTCCGGCGGATCATGCGAGAACGTCGATGAAGAGTCCCGTATCGCGGACGGCTGGAATCAGGAAGGGTTTCGGCTTCCCCGAGACTCCTGCAGTACAGCAAGAAGATCGAATCATCCTTCCCGAGCTTTGCGTGGCCTTCCGTGATTTCCGTGCATTCCGTAGGTCATCACTTTCCCACCGTTTCCCGCAGCACCGCCAGCCACTCCTTCGTCGCCACTTCCTCCAGGCGTTTCAGCAAGGCGCTGCGGGGAGCGCTCATGGCGGGGCTGTCGTCTTTGGCGAGGGTCTGCATCAGGCTCATCATCGCCAGGGAGATCGTGGGCGTGGCCATCATCTCCTTCGTCAGCACGGGTGCTATCTGTAAGGCGGTCTGGCAGATGGTGGGATGACCGTGAATCTGCGGATGCTTGGTCGCATCAATCAAGGCGAGGAGGTAGAGGCGGCGGATGGGGCTGTCGGCGGGGATCGTCGCGGGCGATTGATCTTTCGGCACGGTGGCTCCTTCAAAGCCGGGCAACTCCCCTGCAACAATCGCTGCCACAGCGCGGTGGCGGCGCGGAACTGGCTGGACTACTTGGCCAGCTCGATGAGCGTGTCGCGAAAGACCTTGGGCCATTCAAAGTCGGGGAGCGTGGCGATCCAGGCGGGTGATGCCCATGTTTCCTTGGCTGTGTCATGGCGGGCGATGAGTTTGGCGAAGACTTCTTTGGCGCGGGGCTGCTGGTCTTGCAGCTGGAGAATGATGGCGGTCTTGGCGAGCAGGTGACCGGGAGCGGGTGCCCAAGATGGAGGATTCTTGGCCTCCGGTGTTTTCTCCCAAGCGGCCAAGGTCTCTAATCCATAGCCGATGAGGAAGTCCCGGCTCGCCGCGTTCTCTTGGATTGCCGCAAGCGCCACATGGATAAGCGGGAAGCCGGGATTGAGAGCGTAGGCGTCGGTGAGAACGGAGTGATCGGACGCACCGCTACTATCGTTCTTCCGAGTCGCCTCCAGGTGAGCATAGGCCCATGTGATCTCACGTTCGAGGTGCTCCGGGCCGGAGGTGTTGCTGGTGAAGTTAATAGAACGGGTGCGGGGATCGCTGAGGGACCAGCGAAACATTGCTTCCCAGGTGGTCAGCGTGGCGGGTGTCAGAGCAAAAATCGACATGCGCCACCTAGCTCGCTCGAGGTTGTTTATAGCTTCCGATTGGCCGTCTCCATTGATTCTCAAGCCACCCCATTCGGCAAAATGATTAAACTGCGCGGCTACAAACTGAATGGGAAGCCCTAGCACATGAGCTTTCGCTCGGTCACTGGAGATTTCGTTTTCGCTAGGAATCTTTGGGATAAAAGCGGCATCTTGGTCGGACTCTGATGCAATCCCCAAGAGCTTGCAGCTGGCCACGTCCCAGAGCCTCGCGGTTTCACGGCTCAGAGTGATAATGCGCCGGCCATCGAGAGAGAACGCAGCGAAAGTTACTTCGTTCTCATGAAGCATCGGCACACCTAAGGGCTTGCCGCTGACCGCATCCCATAGTCGAGCAGTCTTGTCATCACTTGCGGTGACGACCCGCTGGCCATCGGGACTGAATAACACACTCCACACTACACCCTCATGGCGCATTGGTTCCCCGATGGGCTTGCCGCTCACCGCGTCCCATAGCCGTGCTGTTTTGTCCCAGCTCGCTGTGACGAGGCGGTGGCCATCGGTGCTAAACAATGCGCAAGTTATGCTGCCCTCATGGCGCATCACAGCGCCCGTGGGCTTGCCTCTGGCCATTTCCCATAGTCGAGCGGTCTTGTCATCGCTGCCGGTAACGGCACTCTGACCATCGGGACTAAACAGCGCAGTGGTGACTCGGTCTTTATGCCGCAGCGGGATACTGACAGGCTTGCTGCTGGCCACATCCCAGAGTCGCGCAGAGTTGTCGTCGCTGGCAGTGAGCACGCGTTGACCATCTGGGCTGAACACTACGTCTTTTACGCGGTTTTCATGGCGCATTGGCATAGTCAAAGGCTTGCCGCTGGTGGTGTTCCAAAGCCGCGCCGTGTCGTCTTCGCTGGCAGTAACCACACGCTGGCAATCGGAACTGAAGACTGCTCGATACACTTCACCTCCATGGTGTATCGGCACACCCACGGGCTTACCGCTAACCGCGTCCCAAAGCTGCACGGTCTTGTCACCGCAAATAGTGACGACGCGTTGGCTATCGCGACTTATCACCGCCCTGTTTACAACGTCCTGATGGCGCATCGGCTCGCCTACCGGCATGCCGTTGGATGAATCCCAGAGCCGCGCGGTCCTGTCATCGTCAACTGTAAGAACGCGCTGATTGTTGAGACTAAAGCACGCCCCCTTCACTCTGCCCCCATGGCGCATCGCCACACCCAAGGGCTTGCCGCTTGCTGCGTCCCAGAGACGCGCACTTTTGTCATAGCTCGCGGTAACCACACGCTGGCCATCGGGACTGAAATCCGCACTCATCACGATGTCGTCATGCTGCATAGGCACGCCCAAGGGCTTGCCGCTGGTGGCATCCCAAAGCCGCGCAGTCTTATCATAGCTCGCGGTAACCACACGCTTGCCATCGGGACTGAAGTCCGCTTGATGTACCCAGCCATCATGGCGCAATTGGGTTCCCATGGGCATCCCAATGGATGCATCCCAGAGCCGCGCTACCTTGTCATTACTTCCATAAGTGAGCACGCGCTGGCTGTCGGGACTGAAGAACGCATGCCATACCGGTTCCTCGTGCCGCATCGGCTCTCCAATAGGCTTGCCAGTGAACGCATCCCAGACCTGCGCGGTCTTGTCATCGCTGGCAGTGACGACGCGCTGACCATCTGGACTGAAGGCTGCCCGCTTTACTTTGTCCTTGTGGTGCATCGTTTCGCCAAGGGGCTTGCCATTGGCCGCGTCCCAGAGTCTCGCGGTGTTGTCATCGCTTGCAGTAACAATGCGTTGGCTATCGGGACTAAACACCGCCGTGTTCACGCTTGCATCGTGGCGCATAGGCTCGGTCAAGGGAATCGGATCTGGCAAGGGATGGGTAAGCAGACGAGTGACGGCTTCTCGGTCGATGGCTTGGAGTTGCCGATCAGAGGGGAGGCTACGGTTGTAGCGCACGGCTTCGGCGAGGTGAGCAAAACCTGCAGGCAAGTCTTTCCTCTGCTCAAAGGCGTCGCGGGCGGTTCCTTGGGCTTTGCGGGCGGCTTCGATGACTTGGTCGTATGCTTTGCTTTCGTTCGCTGAGGCTTCGGTTGCTGCGATCTTGGCTCGTTTGGCTTGGTGCCATGCAATCGTGCCCGCGGTCAGTGCTATACACGTTAGTGCTGACAACCCCCCGATCATCAGTCTTCTCCGCCCTAGCGCCTTGCGTTTGCATTCCGCGTGATAGTCCAGTGATGCCCTTATATACTCCCTTTCCTCCGGTTTCAGTGCGGCTTCGTGTTTCTCCAGCAGTTGCTTGCCTTCTTCCAGTTCGAAGCCGGGCTGGAGGTAGCAGTCGGGGGTGCGGTTTTGTTCTTGCCACTGGCGGAGGCTGGACTCCAGGCGGCGGCGTTGGGACATGAGGTCGCGGACGGGGGCGGTTTGCAGCCAGTTCGCGAGGCGGGGCCAGCGGGTGAGGAGGGCTTCGTGGGAGAGGCGGACGATAGCTTGGGATTGGGCGTCGGTGTCGGCGATGAGGAGGCGCTCGTGGATGAAGGTGTCCACGAGGGCTTGGGCGGCCGGGTCGCTCTGGATGAGGTCGTGATAGGTGAAGGCGCGGCGGTTGGGCACGTCGGTATCGCCTTCGCCTTTGCCGAAGGTGACGAGGCAGCGGAAGACGGCGCGGAAGGTGTCTTCGGTCCAGGGCGGTGGTGGGTCGGTGGGCGGGCGGTTTTGGCCGGTGAAGATGTCTTCGGCGTGCTTGCCGAGGGCTCCGCCGACGCCTCGGCTGGTTTTGACGCCGGTTTTGGGGGCCACATCGACTCCGCAGATGTCCTCGTAGTCGGCGAAGGTGAGGCGGCCATCGGCGCGGGGGAGCTGGGCTTGGTAGAGGCGATTGAGGACGTGCTCGAGGAGTGGGAGGGCCTCGGTGTCGGCGAGGGCTTCGTCGCGCAGGGTGTCGGCGAGGGTGTGCTCGGCGGTGGTGGGGTGGGGCTCGAACTGGAGGGCGGCGAGGCTGGCGGGGCGGCGGATGATTTGGCTGATCTCGTCGGGCGTGGGCGGGAGGAGGTCGAAGATGGCTCCGTCGCGGGCGAGGGCGACGAGGGTGGGCTGCTCCTGGTAGCGGGGATAGAAGTCGCTGCGCAGGGTGCCGATGACGAAGACGCGTCCGCTGCGGGCGAGGACGGCTATCGTTTCGAGGAAGGCGCGGAGCTGCTCGGGGGCGTAGTTGAGGGTGAAGAGTTCCTCCATCTGATCGAGCAGGAGGACGAGGCGGGCCTTGGGCTCTTGGAGTTGCTGGAGGGCTTGCTGCTTGAGCGCGGCATCGGCTTGGCGTCCTTCCTTCGTGAGGCTGGCGATCTGGGCTTCGAGGATGTGGCGCTGTTGGGTCTGGTGGGCTTTGGCGACCGCGCTGAGCTGGTCTTTGACGCGGATGGCGACGGTCTGGGGATGGGCGCGGAGTTCGGCGGCTAGGGACTGCTGGGGGTTGGCGGACTCGGGGTCGGCTAGCTCGGGGAGGGCTGGGGGAGACGGTGGGCTGGCAAAAATATGGGTGGCAAAAGATGATGAATCAGAAGCTGATTTTTTGCCGTCCATCTTTTTGCCATCATTCAGAAGTGCGGCGGCGAGGGCTTGGAAGAGGTCGGCGCTGTCGTCGCTGGGGCGGACGATGGCGCAGCGCCAGAGGCCGATGCCTTCGATGACGCCGGGGCTGGTCAGTGAGGGCAGCACGCCAGCGCGGGCGAGGGAACTCTTGCCGCTGCCGCTGGCTCCGAGGATGAGGGCGAAGTGGCAGGGCTGGGGCTTGCTGAGGGTGCTCTGCAAGAGGCGCACGACCTCGCCGACGGCGCGGCTGCGGCCGAAGAAGATGGGCGCGTGCTCGAACTCGAACACATCGAGATCGCGGAAGGGACTGCCTTGCCACTGGGGCTTGGGTTTGACGGTGCGCTGGCCGATGTGCTTCTGGATGAGCTTGCGCAGCTTTCCCTCCATGAGTTCCTCAAACTGATCGAGGTATTGGTAGCTGTTCAGCGCGGCGATGAAACTTCCGGTGGCGGAGTCTTTCGTGACGCTGGTGAGGAAGTCCTGGAGGGCACGACGCTGGCGGATGCGCTCGTCCTCTTCCTCGCGACTCAAAGGCGGGGCCGAAGCTGGAGGAGGCGGGGATTCGTTCTTCCAGACGAGGAGATCAGGCAGGCGCTCGGGGTGCTGCTGCTGGCCGTGGAGAGCCTGGAGGAGTTCATACTCGGTGCCGGAGTTGGCTGGGCGTGTGTAGTCGGGCGGGAGCTTGTGCTGATCACTAAGGCGGGAGCCGAGCCGCGACCAGAGAATGCAGATGACGATATCGAAGTCGGCAGTGGATGGGATGTTCGCCTGATAGTCTTTGCTGAAATCCACCGGCTCCCATTCCCAGAAATAGGGATCGAGCGTGCAATGCTCGGCGAACTCGCTCTGGAGCCTGCGGATGATCTCAGCCGTGGCATGGCGCTCGCGTCCGA
>CAXNGR010000184.1:0-7171 GCA_964201265.1 Verrucomicrobiaceae bacterium | reverse complement strand
CCAGTTGAGAATAAATGTCTGCCACTGGTTGACGGTGACCTTCGGCTGGCCATCGAGATCTCTCACGATCTCGCCATGAATGTCTCTGACTTCGTCCACAATGATTCCTCCAATGATCAACGACGTCGCAAGTGCTACCGCAAAGAAAGCCAGCGTGAAGCAAATCACAGTGCTCCCGATGCTTGGTGGAGCTGTGGGCTTTTGTGAAGAGTGGTTCATGGCGCTTAGTTCTTTGGCCGAAGGTCACGCGTCACCCGCCGAGCGAGCCTTCGCGAGTGAAGGTTGGGTGGAAGCGATGGTTCAGCTTTGCTCACTCGGTAAAACACAAATCTCAATTGCGATCTTCAACTCTGCCAGCATGGCGAGCGAAGTAGGTTCAAAGTCGAAGCTGCCGCCATGCCCTTGCAAGGTATCGACAAAATTCAGGCAGCGTTCCTGGATGCCTGGCAATGCGCAAAGTTCCTGGAATTCCGTTAGATTAGCGCGGAGGTAATCAAGCGCCTCCGTGGCCATATCAAGTGGGTAAGGTTCCTCGTGCCAGTCGGTAAACTCGATTCTTCGCTCCATGCATCGCTCTCCTGCGTCTTTGGTTTCTCGCTCCCAACGGCGGCACGGCTGAATTTCAGAGGTTTTCAAGAACTCAGTCGGATCGAAGCTTCTTCCGGCTATTACGATTTCCCATCCAGTGCGCATTGTGTAAGTTTCTTGGCGAACGGGTTCACCAACAAGATCGAAGGTTTTATGGATGCGCCGATGGAAGCGTAACAATCGCCGGAGTTCAAGCCATGGGTGCGGTGGCCCTGGAGAAATCAAGTGGCGATTTGACTGCGCCAAACTCGCGCTTCGTGGGGCTTCCACCTTCGGAGGCCATGTCTTGACAGCCAGTGCGGCCAGCCGCATGACTCGCACACATGACAGCGGTCACCCATGATCAAATCAGCGCACTTATCCGCCATCGACGCTCCATCAAGCCGGTGGACATGGATGCGATGCGTGCTGTGGAGCGTGCGTTGCTGACGCAGGTGCTGGAAGATGCGACGTGGGCACCGACGCATGGATTGACGGAGCCGTGGAAGTTTGTGGTGCATCAAGGCGCGGCGAGACAGCGGCTCGCTGAAGCAATGCAGCAGATTTATCGTGAGACGACGCCAGCGGATGAGTTTCGCGAGGACAAGATGAAGAAGATGGGTGAGAACCCGCTGCTCTCGCCGGTGGTGATCGCGTGTGTGATGGAACGTCGAGGCGGTGCGAAGATCCCTGAGATCGAAGAGATCGAAGCGGTGGCGTGTGCGTTGCAAAACCTGCAACTCTCGGCCACGGCGGCTGGTTTGGGCTGTTACTGGTCATCACCGCTGTTGCTGGGTACGCGTGAGTTTGCGGAGTGGCTGCAAATCGGTGTGGAAGATCGCTGCGTGGGGCTGATTTACCTCGGCTGGCCGCGTGTGGGATTGAACTGGCCGCGAAGCGTGCGGCAGCCGGTCGAAACGAAAACGAGGTGGTGCGATGATTGAATGGCTCTCCAACGCGTGGGATGCGACGGCGCATTTTTTCATGTCCATGCCGTGGGAGATGCTGAGCGTGTGGACGCTGACGATTTGTCTTCTACTGGTCGGCCTCATCGGATCGGTGGTGCCGTTTCTGCCGGGGCCGCTGCTGATTTTCGCCGCCGGAATCATTCATACTGTGCTGCTGCCGGAAGCGGGGATGAGCGTCTGGGGCTTTGTGGTTCTGTCGCTGGGGATTGTGCTTTCTTATGTGATCGATTTCGTGAGCGGCGCGATGGGTGCGCGCTGGTTCGGCGCGAGTCGCTGGGGCATCGCCGGGGTGTTCATCGGCGGCATCGTGGGCATGTTCTTCGTGCCGGTGGGATTGATCCTCGGCCCGTTGCTCGGTGGCGTGTCGTTTGAACTGATCTTTGCCAAGAAGCGTCTGCAACCAGCGGCGAAGTCAGCCTGGGGTTCGCTGCTGGGCACGGGCGTGGGTTTGGTGCTGCGTCTGCTGCTCGCGCTGGGAATGGTGGCGGCGGTTTTGGTGGACGCGCTGGTGTGGTGAGAAGTTCGGCGTTGCGCCAACGGAGAACGCCTCGACGATGTCACATGCCAAAACAGCGTAAGCCTGCCGCCGTCTCAATAACTACCGAATTGTATGACCGGTCGAAGGAGCGTTCTAAGACTCTTGGTTTCTCGAGTTGGAGTGGCTATGTGGTGCAACTTATCCGCAACGACCTTGCCCAAGGCGGAGGACTTGCTGTTCGCGAAGAATTGCCGAAACGAACCATCGAGAGCGTGCCTAACCTCTGAAAAAGATCTTCAAGCCTTCCCCGCTAGCAGCATGCGCAGGCCAAAGACGACAAGCACGATACCGAAGATGCGCGTGAGAGTTTCGTTGCTCATCGTTTTGAGCCAACCCGCACCGAAGTAAGCAAAGATGGAAGCAGAGATCGCGGTGATGGCGGCGACTTTCCAATCGACGAAGCCGGAGCGTGCGTTCTGCGTCGTCGCCATCAACGCGGTCGGAATGATGATGGCCAGCGAGGTCGCGACGGCAGTCTTCTGCGGCAGTTTGAGGAAGAAGACGAACGCAGGCACCATCACGACACCGCCGCCGACACCGCACAGCGCAGCGATGACGCCGCTCACAACGCCGATGGCGAGACAGGTGAGAACGGTGGTGGTGGACATGGATCAGCGGGATTGTCTGGCGAGGAGACCGACGAGCAAGCGTTCGAGCACGAGCTTGGGATCGAGCGAAGAGGTGACGAGTTAGGAGTTCGCGGCGAGGCAGGCTTTGAAGCCCGCGTGGAGTTCTTCGAGCGTGTAATTGCCGGTCTCCGGGATGGCGAGAAACATCGGGTAGGCGTTAAAGCCGGTGCCGTCTTTTTTTCGCGGCAGATGCGAGGTGGCGGACGATGGCAGTCCTTCGAGCGAGGCGCAGAAGCCGGCGTAGTTGAACTTGTTCAGCTTGTAGCGCGAACCGAGGTCTTTGATGAGCAGCAAGCTGCGCACACGTGGCACGATGGCGGCGAGCAGCAGACCGATGGCGTTTTGCCCCTGATACATGAGCGTGCCGAGCAGTTCGAGCGCACGCGGCAGCTCGCGTTTGCCAATGGCGTTGCCGAGATCCCACAGCACACCAGCACGGCTCATGGACACGAGGCCCTGCACCGTTTTGAGTCCAGCGCGGCGACGCTCGCCGAGGTAGAGGTCGATCTTTTCGAGTTCGTTTTCCAACTGCCGCGTATCATCGCCTGCCATCTGCACGAGCAGCTCCAGCGCACCGCTTTCAAAGGTGATGCCGAGGTCCTTCGCTTTGCGTGAGGCCATGGCGAGTACGGGGCCTTCCCAGCCTGCTCTCGAAGTGTCCGGTTTGTCGAAGACCTCGATGTTGGCGATCTTGGAGATGCGCTTGTAAGAGCTACGGCGTTTGTCGATCGTCGTGGCGCTGATGACAAAGCGCACGTCGCTGCCGAGGCCGCCTTCGACGATGTCGAGAATACGCTCAAAGCCGCTCACCGCGTCTTGTCCGCGCCCAGGGCCGGAGTCGCCGAGGAAGTTGGCGTTCTTGAGCCACACCACTTTGGTGCCGCCAAAGAAGGGGAGCGTTTGCAAGGCCATGCAAATGTTCGAGCAGATCTTGCCGGCGTGCTCGGCGTTGTCGGCGGTGCCGTCGATGATGTCGTTGCTGAAGTCTCCGGCCTCCGGTGGTGTGAGGCTGCGCACGAGCAAAAGCGCGGCCTCTTTCACACGCGCCTCGTCACTGCCCATGAGGACATTGACCTGGCTGGCGGCGGTTTTCTTCGGCGGCGGCATGCTTCACCGATGGAGCAGGATGCGCGTGGCATCAAGCCTCGCGGCGCGTGTGATCTTGACATGCGTCCTGCGATTTGATGAAATCATCGCAAATCCAAACCAACCTATGAAAACACACTCGATTAGGGCAAAGGTTTCTGCGGCCGCATTCACTGCGGCCTTTTTGATGATCACGGCTTCCGTTCAGGCGGAAGATCTGAATGCGGTGTATCAGCAAGGACGCGCCGCATTTTATCAAGGTGACTTCACCACGGCGCAGCAGCTTCTCTCGCAAGTGGCGGCGGCGAATCCGAAGCACCCCGACACCGTGCGCATGCTGGCCTACATTCGTGCGAATCATCGTGCACCGGACAACACGCTCAAGACTCAATATGCCGCCGTGATTCTGCCGAAGGTCGAGATGAGCGATGTGACGCTCACCGAGGCCATCGAAGGTCTGCGGGCGCTCTCGAAGAATGCCAGCGGCGGCAAGGTGATGCCGAATGTGATCGTGAAGGGCGAGGAGCTGGCCCAGCGGAAGCTCAGCCTCTCGCTCTCCAACATCCCGCTGACGGAGGCGCTGAACTATGTGACGCAACTGGCCGGTGCCAAGGCCACCTACGACAAGCACGCCGTGATTCTGTCCAGCATGGCAGACAGCACGACTTCGACCGCTGAAACAGCGCCAAAGGCTTCAAAATGAACTGATTACGCTGGTTTTGGCGAGACTTAGTCGTTGAAGAAGTGCCGTCCGGTCTGCCCGGCTTCGGTCTTGTTGTCCACTTCCCAATAAACATCCTCAAAGATGGTCTCCGGCTCGGGATAGGGGCTGGCCTTGGCGAACTCGGCTGAGTCCTCGGCTTCCTTCTGCGCTTCCTTGTCGATCTTCTTCAGGTCTTCCTCGGTGGCGACTCCTTCGTTGAGAAGGTTGCGCTTCCAGACCTGGATCGGGTCGTGTTCGTTTTGGAATTTCTCGACCTCTTCCTTGGTGCGGTACTTGAACTTGTTCGCGTCGGCGACGGAATGGCCTTCCCAGCGGTAAGTGGCGATTTCGAGGATGCTTGGCTTGGATTCGTTGTGAGCGCGTTCGATGGCCTTGCCGACTCCGGCGCGGACTGAGTAAACGTCCTCGCCATTGAACTGCTCCCAGGCCATGCCGTAGCCTTCGGCACGCTTGGCGAGGAAGTCGGTGTAGGCGGAAGAGCGCTGCTGGCTGGTACCCATCGAGTAGCCATTGTTCTCGATCACATAGATCACTGGCAGATCCCACAGTTCAGCCAAATTCAGCGACTCATGGAAGGCACCTTGGTTCACCGCGCCATCGCCGAGGAAACACAGAGCGGCACCCTTGATGCCACGGTATTTCAAACCATAGGCGAGTCCAAGACCGAGCGGCGTTTGGCCAGCCACGATGCCGTGACCGCCCCAGTAATTCTTCTCCGGCGCGAAGTAGTGCATCGAGCCGCCCTTGCCGCGCGAGCAGCCGGTCGCTTTGCCAAACAGTTCCGCCATGCACTCGTTCATGCCCATGCCGACCGCCAAGGCGTGGCCGTGATCGCGGTAGGCGGTGATGACGTGATCGTTCGGACCCATGACCGAAACGGTGCCCACGGCCACGGATTCCTGGCCGATGTAAAGGTGGAGGAAGCCGCCCATCCGGCCCGCCTGGTAGTGCTGGAGGGACACCTGCTCAAAGCGGCGGATGCGCACCATCTGGCGGTAAAGGTTCACTTTGTCAGCCACGGTCAGCTTCTGATTGATCGGGGCCGAAGCGTGCGCGGCGAGGGGGGAGGTAGAGTCTTTGGTCTGGGCCATGCGAGGTCTCCGATACTAGCGGGAAGGGTGCCAATGGCAAGCGAACCGTTTGATCGAGGGATTGACAACCTTCGTCCTTTTTCGGAAACTATCCAGCATGCCCATGACCTCCGAACAGCTTCGCCAAGTGCGCTTGAATCAGCCGCGGCTTTCTTGGGCGGAACTGGAGTCACAGTTTCGCCGGAATTGGGCGGGTTTGATCGCGAGCTCGTTCGAGGTGAGCAGCGAGAGCGACTCACCCGATGGGCCGATCAGCGCGGACTCCTCACCACAGCCGATTCAGGTCAAGAAGCCTATCGTCGGCTGCTTCACGCGAGTGATTGGATAAGTGGCAACGAGCACTCGGTCGTCGTTGCGCCGGAGGAAGCGCGTGTTTTCAAGCTCACGCACACGGATCGGTTCGGCAAAGCCTATCCTCGGGTGGCAGGCCTGGCCGTTTATCGTGAGGCGACGCCGCTGGAATACCTGACTCGTCTGCTGCTCTGCAACCAGGCCTTTGGCGATGATCTGCGGCTGGAACAAGTGCTCCTCGATGAGAATCGGGCCGTCAGGCTTGTGACCAGCCAGCCGATCATCGTCGGCACACACCCGCTGGAAGCCGACCTGCATCGCCAGCTTTACGCCGACGGGTTTGAACCCCTTGAGGCTGTGGATGGCATTCCCACCAGCAAAGATTGGTTCCGTCTGGCGGACCGGGTGCTGATCTTCGATGCCCACAATGGCAACTACATCCAGACTATCGAGGGCCTCATCATCCCCATCGACATCTATGCCGAGCACGTCCCCTGACCCTGGAGTTGTTCCACATGGAACAATGAAAGGCTCATGCTATGCTCCGTCCCCTCCCCTTCTGGACTTCTCACGTCTCACCTCTGACCTCTCACTCTCCCCCGCATGTCCAGCCTCTACACCTTCCCCAAACACTACGACGTCATCGTCTGCGGAGCCGGACACGCAGGCGTGGAGGCGGCGATGGCTGCGGCTCGTCTCGGCTGCCAGACCGCTATTCTCACGCAGAACCTGGACACCATCTCCCAGATGTCCTGCAACCCCGCCATCGGGGGTCTGGCCAAAGGCCATGTCGTGCGGGAGATCGACGCCCTGGGCGGCGTCATGGGCCGGAACACCGACGCCACCGGCATCCAGTTCCGCATGCTGAACGCCCGCAAAGGCCCCAGCGTCCAGGCCCCCCGCGCCCAGTGCGACAAGAAGGCCTACCAGTTCCGCATGAAGTGGTTGATCGAAAACCAGCCCAACCTTGACCTCCACCAGGGCAACGCGGCCGAACTGCTCGTCGAAAACGACGCCATCACCGGTGTCCGCACCAGCCTTGGGATGATCTACCGGGCCAAAGCGGTCGTCATTTCCTCTGGCACCTTCATGCGCGGCCTGCTCCATGTGGGCCAGCAGAACCAAGCCGGCGGCCGCATGGGCGACAGCATCTCCACCCTCTCGGACAGCCTCCGGGCCCTCGGCTTCGACGTGCAGCGCTTCAAAACCGGCACCCCCTGCCGCCTCAACAGCCGCAGCATCGACTTCTCCAAGTGCGACCTCCAGCCCGGCGATGA
>CAXNGR010000183.1:0-7181 GCA_964201265.1 Verrucomicrobiaceae bacterium | reverse complement strand
GTTCGCGGGCCTGACGCGGTCGCTGGCGCTGCGAGAGGTGCATTTACCTTCGAGCCTGGAGAAACTGGAGCAGGCGCGGCGCTACCTGGCGTTGGAGGAATTCTACGGCTACCAGCTCCGCGTGGCGCGGAGGAAGCGACGCGTGATCGACTCCGGCGGTCGCAAACAAATCGGCACGGGCGAGCTGCTGCGGGATTTTTTCAACGAACTGCCCTTCCAGCTCACGACGGCGCAGCAGCGCTGCCTGGAGGAGATTCATCGCGACATGGCCTCCGGCGCGCCGATGAACCGCCTGTTGCATGGCGATGTGGGCAGCGGCAAAACGGTGGTGGCCTTCGCGGCTACGCTGAGGGCGGTTGAGTCCGGTCGTCAGGCCGTGCTGATGGCTCCAACGCAGATTCTGGCCGAACAGCATGCCCGCAATGCGCGGAATTGGCTGGAGCCGCTGGGGTTGCGCGTGGCGCTGCGGACGGGATCGAAGCGTGAGGATGGAGATGGCTTGGAATTGATGCGTGGGAAGAGCAGCTCGGATAAACCGGACATCGTCATCGGCACGCATGCGCTGCTGCATGACGCGGAGCTGATGCACAACACGGGGATCGTAGTCATCGACGAGCAGCACAAGTTTGGCGTGGCGCAACGGGCAAAGCTGATCCGCAAGGGCGATACGCCGGATGTGCTGGTGATGACGGCCACGCCGATCCCGCGCACGCTGACGCTGACGATTTACGGCGATCTGGAAGTCTCGACGATCGACCAAAAGCCACGTGATGGGGTGAAGATCATCACGAAGGTGCGGCCGAAGACGAAACTGAAGGACGCGGCGAAATTTTTGCGCGAGCAGATCGAGGAAGGCCGCCAGGGCTACATCGTGTATGCGCTGATTGATGAATCGGAGAAGCTGGAGGCCGGTGCGGCGACGAAAGGGCACGAGGAGTGGTCCAAGCTGCTCGCGCCCTGCGAAGTTGGTCTGCTGCATGGCCGAATGAGCGCGGAGGAGAAGGAGGACGTGATGAAGCGCTTCCGTGCGGGCAAGATGGATGCTCTCGTTTCGACAACGGTGATCGAGGTGGGCATCGACGTGCCAAACGCAACGGTCATGTTCATTCACGACGCGGGTCGTTTCGGCCTAGCGCAGCTTCATCAGCTGCGTGGACGCATCGGGCGCGGGGCGCACACGAGCTACTGCGTGCTGTTTGTGGAAGACAAGGACGAGGAGAACCGTCAGCGACTCGCGGTCATGGAGGAGACGAGTGACGGATTCCAAATCGCCGAGGAAGATCTGCGCCGGCGTGGTCCGGGCGATGTTTTGGGCCATGCGCAGAGCGGACAGGCCCCGCTGCTGTTTGGCGAGCTGCTGGCGGACACGCGTCTGGTGCGTCTGGCACGTCAGCTTGCCGAGAAGACGCTGGATGAAGATCCGCATCTGCAACGCCCAGCGCTGGCGGCGTTCCGGGATGAACCGGTCGTGGCGGAGAAGGCGCAGGCGATGATGCAGTGAGCCGCCGCATCTTTAAGAGAACTTGACGTGCGGAGCTTTTACCCGGTCTGTACTCATGTGCCATGCACCCCACTGCCCCAAACCATGCTTGAGCAATGCTCGTGGATCAAACCGAGGTCGCCCGCCAGCGCCACCGGCGCGGTAGGCCACGTTTTGTGACGCTGGCGCGTGTCACCATTCTCGCCTCAGCGATGACGGGTGTCGGCGTAGGCGCTTGGTGGCTCAAAAGCGAGGTGCCACATGCTCAGGTCGCAGAAGCGGTGCGCGAATCGCCACTGGTGGAGGCACGCAGCCTCAAGCCGCTGCTGGAGACGGTCCAACCCTCTGAAATGGCCGCCTACGGGCTGAAAAAAAGTCCGAACTCCGAACCTGCGATCACGCCGCAGCCTGCGAGGAGTCATTCAGCCCCCACCCAGTCAGCGCTGCCAGTTTGGCTGGTGGCAGACGACGCAAAGTCTGCTGAGCTGCTGCGCCAAAGCCTGCGCGAGCGCGGAGCGCGGCGGATGGGACAAACGGTGCGCTTGGCAATGCTGAATGTGGCCGAACTGCTCGCGCTGGATGACAAGACCTGGGCGGCGGACATGAAGATGGCGTCCGCGAATGACAATCACATCTCGGCGCTGGTGCTGACGTTTTATCTTTACCACCTCGACCGTGCGGCTGACGGCGCGGGCGTGACCGCGCTGCGGCAGGCTCTTGTAAACGGCATGTCGCAGGACCAGGCGGTGCGGGAGTTCATCCTTGCCGGACGGAGTGTTGCGGAGATCGAGCGCGAGATGGGCGTCGCGTTTGCCAGCGTCGGCATCGAGCTACAGTTCACCCGGCGCGGCAGGGCGGTGTTCAAGCCCTGATGAAATCGGGGGAGATTCCTTTTGCCCGACGGGTGTTTCGCTTTTAATCCCTGCCCCACCTGATGAAGACTTCCTGGCCCATCCGCCTCGTGCGCGCGCTGTTTTTCGCGTTCTCCGTGTTCATCGGTATGGCGATCGCCGTGGGGCTGCAAGAGGAGGCTTGGGTGGGCGCGGTGAGTGGCGCGGCCTTCATGGGGGTGCTGGTCGCTCTCGACATCACCCTCGCTCGATTCACGCTGCGTGATTTTTCCCATGCCACGCTGGGTCTTGCAGTGGGGCTGTTCTCTGCCTGGCTGATCACCCGCGTCGGTGTGTTTCAACTCACTTACTTTCAAAATCATGCCGAAGGGGGAACGCTGCAAAACATCGTGGAAATCTGCATCTACGGCACGTTGGCGTTTTTCGGCGTGACCTTCGCTCTGCGCAGCGACCGCGACCAGTTTGCCTTCCTGATCCCCTATGTGCGCTTTCGCCGAGATGGCTCGGAGGGCGAGCCGATGCTGCTGGACACGAACGTGATCATCGACGGACGGCTGCCAGGCGTGTTTGCCACCGGATTTCTCAGCGGGACGGTGGTGGTGCCGCGTTTCGTGTTGGATGAGTTGCAACGCCTCTCCGACTCCGCCGAGCCGACGAAGATGATGCGCGGCAAACGTGGCCTGGAGCTGATGGGAAAGCTGCGCGTGATGCCGGGTATGAGTGTTTCGATTCACGAGGACGCCACAGGCAGCGTTGACGCTAAGCTCGACACGCGGCTGGTCACACTCGCGCGTGAGCTGAACGCCCGGCTGATCACCAACGATGAAAACCTCGTCAAGGTGGCCCGTCTGCGCGGCATCACGGTGCTGAGCCTGCACGAGTTGGCAGGCGCGCTGCATCCTGAGCTCAGCGTGGGGGATGAACTGCGTCTGCCCCTGACCAAGCCTGGCAAGGACAAGCACCAAGCCGTGGGCTATCTGCCAGACGGCACGATGATCGTGGTAAACAATGCCGCGCCGCAGATCGGCCAGACCGTCGATGTCGTGGTCTCCGGTACGCTGCCGACGAGCGCTGGCAGGCTGATCTTTGCCGAGATCAAGGCTGCGGCGTGACACGCCGACGTTGGCATACGCCGCAAAGCGCGGCCAGCAGCACCAGCAGCGCCGATTGTGGCTCTGGTACCACGGCGATGGACGTGATAGCCCCTGCATTGGAAGAAATGCGCGTGGCGTACATGCTGGAGGGATTGTCTAGCGGCAGGTCGGGGTTAAAGGACCAGCCGAACGCGTCGGAGCCCTGGTACAAACCGCCGCGATCAAAGAGAGCGGCGTCAAAGTCCGAGCCGTCGCCCACGGTGTTGTTCGTGTCGAAGCGGCCATCCACGCTGTAATTCACGCCCGCGAGCTTCCACACACCGCCGTCGTTCACAAACACGCCGCCGCCAGAGTCGCCACCGGAGAGGGTGGCCTCATGCAGCGTGCCGCTGGAGCTGAAGGTGGCCGTGATGAGATCTCCGAGCGCGGTGGGTTGGATGCTGGAGATGATGTTGGTGCCCCAGCGGGCGGTGCCGTCGCCCCCTGAATGCTCCCAGCCGTGCAGATCACCGCCTACGAGGACTTCACCACCACGCGCCCCGCCCATGCCGTGCGTCACTAGGGTCATGCCGACTTCAAGCGTTCCGGTGTACAGAGGGGCGTAATACGGGAAGTATTCCTCCACTCTGAAAATGCGCAGGTCAGTGCCCGCGATGTCCCAGTAGCCAGCGCCGCCATTGGCGGCCAAGTCGATGTTATAGACCACATCCGCGCCCCCGTTGAATATGCCGCTGTGAACGAAGGTCCCGCCCTGCGTGCCAAAATGCTGCGCGGTGATGAAATACTGCGGCGCGATGATGGTGCCCAGAAAGGAGCCGTATCTGCCCTCATACTGCCAGCCGGAGTCCTCGTAGATTCCTGTGGGAGCGGTGGTGTTGTGACCGGCGTCGCCCGTGTCGTAAAACACAATGGCCTGACCCGGCAATACGCCCAAGCACCACAGCATCAACGCCGCAGCCAAACAGCGCGGCGGTGTCTGCAATGAGGAGACTTGGGGCGAAACCATCAAGTACCGTCCCACCACGAATCTGAATTTCCATAATTTATTTCCAGCCTATTAAAGAAAAGCGAGATGTCAGCATGGCATGGTCCCTGCATCGGCAAATCGCCGCTCGACACATCGGTCATTTTTGTTATCGGTGGCGTCCCTGTGACTCACAAATGAAAACCCGTTGGCTTAACATGATTACCGCCTGCGTCCTCCCGCCCATCGTGGGAGTCGGAGTTTGCGGCGGCATGATTCAACTGCTCAAAAACCATGATTTGTTTCAGGTGGATGCGGCAAGCATGCCTGCCACTTCGGAAAAGCAGTCACGAAAGGCAGCCTTGCCACAAAAATCCGCTGAGATTCGTGCCGCGCTGCCGGTGGACGGTACCTTTGAGATGGTCAAACCCCGCATGCCCGCCAGTGCAGAAAAAGCCGCGCTGCAGCGTGCTGCCATGCCGCCGAAGGCAAAAACGGGTGCCGCGCCAGCCACCAAGCCCGAGCCTGCGCCAGTCGCAGTGGTCAAGGCTGCCGAAAAACCCATCAAGCCGCAGCCATGGCGGCCAGTTCTCGACCCCATCTCCGAATTCTGGACCTCCTTGATGCCGCGCACCGACGCGCTGCCGCAAGCTTACCAGGCGGTGCTCAATGACGACCCTGCGCACCTCGCTCGCATCATCGCCATGGGTTTTTCACCGCATGAAAAGACCCTGGGCGGCGACACCCCGCTCTGCGCCGCTGTGCGCATGGGCCGCGCTGAATGCGTGCGCGTGTTGGCGCTCTCCGGGGTGGATCTGAAAGAGTCTGCGCACGAGCAGCAGCCGCCCATCGCCATCGCTTCCCTGCGCCGCAATGTGCCGGTGCTCGAAGCGCTGCTGGAACTGGGCGTCGATCCTAACACACGCTTCAAAACACCCGTGATGAAGGCCGTCATCGACCGTTGCATGATCAAGGATCTGCGCAACGCGCTGGAAAGCGACCGTGGCATCACTCCACTCATCTGCTGTGCTGCCCGTGGGGATGTGGAAGGTGCCGTTGCCCTGCTCAATGCGGGTGCGAAAGCTGGCGTCTGCACCACGCGCTATCATCGTTACCCGATCAACTTCGCCGCCACCCAGGGCTATCTTTTCCTCATGCGTGTGCTGTTGGGGCGTGATCCAGAGTCTGAGCCGGACACCTTAGTCACGGTGGACCTTTCCACCCAGCGCGCTTGGGTGATGAAGCAGGGACGCATCATCAACAGCACCAGCGTTTCCACCGGACGTGCAGGCTACAGCACACCCGCTGGACGCTATGTCATCACAGACAAGCACAAGTCGCACACCTCCACGCTGTACCACGTCGCCATGCCGTGGTTCATGCGGCTGAACTGTGGAGCCATCGGCTTGCACAGCGGCTACGTCACCGGGCGTCCTGCCTCCCACGGCTGCATCCGCCTGCCTTACGAGAAGGCGAAAGAATTCTTCAGCCAAGTCGCCGTCGGTGACGAGGTGGAAATCGTTCACTGATGAGGAAGTCGGCGCTGGTTGAGGGGCGTCGTCTAAATCAAAACGCCGCCTCCTAGAAAACCACCGTCAACAACTGTCAACCATCGACAACAGCCGCAAACCTCCCTCTCAAAGCGTCCCCAGCAGCTTGTCATGGATGCCGTCGAATCCGCCGTTACTGAAGACGACGATCACATCGCCATCCCGACTTTCACTCTTCAAGCGGTTCACAATGGCCTCGGTGTTCATTTCAAACCAGCACGGCTTGCCGCGTGCGGTCACGGCGGCGGCCACTTTCGCGGTGTCTAGGCGCTGATCAGCGGCGACTTTTTCAGGATTCGCCACGGCGGCGATGACTGAGGCATCCGCCTCGGCCAGCGCCTCGATCAATTCATTTTGCAGCACGTTGCGGCGGCTGGTGTTCGAGCGCGGCTCAAACAGCGCCCACAAGCGGCGACCGCTGTAGCGCTGGCGCAGACCGCGCAGCGTTTCGCGGATCGCGGTCGGGTGATGACCAAAATCGTCAATGACCGTGATGCCATGCGCGGTGCCGCGCTCCTGCTGACGGCGGCGAATGCCACGGAAGCTCATCAGTCCGGCGCGGATCTCATCATCGGTCAATCCAGCGAAACGCGCCGCACACACGCACATCGCGGCGTTGCGCGCGTTAAACTCGCCCACCATGGGCACTTCAAACGCGTCTCCATTGATTTCAAATGCCGTGCTTTCTGGCGTCACACTCGTGATCTTGATGCGGAAGTCGCAGTTCGGCCCCAGACCCACTGTTTTGAGCGGCGCGGGACACTTGGCGCGCAGCTTGAGGCAGTTTTCATCATCGCCATTGATCAGCACCAACCCGTTGCGCGGCACGGTGTTCAAGAAGCGCTGGAACGAGAGAAGGATGGCGTCCAAGTTCTCAAAAATATCCGCGTGATCGAATTCGATGTTGTTCACGATCGCGCACTCCGGCAGGTAGTGCAGGAATTTGCTGCGCTTGTCGAAGTAGGCCGTGTCATACTCGTCCCCCTCAATGACAAACAGGTCGGAATGCGTGAAACGCGCCCCTGATTCGAAGTTCTCCGGCACACCACCGATCATGAAGCCGGGATTCTTGCCCGAGTGCTCGTAAATCCACGCCAGCATCGTCGTCGTCGTCGTTTTGCCATGCGTGCCGCTGACCACAAAGCTGCGCTTCCCCTGGATGACCTCACGCTTCAGCATCTCCGCCATCGAGACATACGGCAGCTTCTTTTCCAGCAGCGCTTCGAGTTCGGGATTGCCGCG
>CAXNGR010000182.1:0-7194 GCA_964201265.1 Verrucomicrobiaceae bacterium | reverse complement strand
CGTAACCTTTGCCGGTGCCCTGCATGAACCAGGTATAGACTTCGGAGCCGAATTGGATGTTGCCCATGTTGTGAGTGTGGTTGTTGGGTTTGAGAGAAGAATGCCCGCTCTGGGGCAGTGCGGGCGCATTTGAGACGAACGCGGGTGAATTGTCGAGGGGCAAAAGAGGGGGGAGGAGGGGCTATGCCCGTCAAGGAGTGGTCAAAGTGTGTAAAGCACGATTCTTGACTCCTTGACCTTTGACGGCGCAGCCGCTTGACCTTCTCTGCTCCTCACTCCGCCGATTCGGGCGCTGGTGGCATTGCCTCAATGAGCGGGTTTTCTTCGCCACGAATGTCCTGCCAGAGTTCTTCGAGCAGGAAGTGGCTGTCCCGGCGGCTGGTTTTGGTCTGTTTCATGGGCATGCGGAGGCGGTCGCGCGTCACGCCGCTGCGGCGGGTGACTTCGATTGCGGCTTCGATGAGGAGTTCACGGTCGCGGTGCTCATCCAGGCGAAACCAGGGGCCGAGCAGCAGGCTGGCGCGGCTGAGGCCGGTGGTGTTCGTGGGTTTGAATTCGGCCCGGCCTTCGAAACCGCGTGGTTCCATGGGCGCGGTGAAGTTACCGGGGCTGGTGAGCGTAAAACTCGTCACACGGAAGGAGCGCTGGTCTCCAGAGCGTCCGAAAGCGTGTAGGCGGACCTGGTAGGGGCCGATCTCTGACACGGTTGCCCCGCCGATGACTCCGGCGCTGAGGGCGAGGCCGGATTCAGCGCCCTTGGGGATGAATTCTGCCCGGAAGGCGCTGCCGCCGACGGTCGGGGCGCTAGCGGTGGCGGTGTAATCGACTCGGGTGGTGAATAGGTGAACGCAGGAGGGCAGGAGCAGAAGGGTGGCTGCAAGGAGGACGCGCATGAGCGGAACATGACCGAGATGAGGGGGCAGACCAGAGTGAATTTCCAATGGGAACCCTTTAGGAGGCGAAATAAGCCAGGTTGATTGACAATTCATACTGCATTCTTTATAATTATCATAAATGTGGGTGAATCGACTGTTCCTGGGCCTCCTGGCCGCCGTGACCTTGCCGTTTGGTGAGGTCAAGGCATTGAATTGGAATGAGTTAAACGATGGAGATCTTTCAGGGGATGGGGCTTTTCCCACCTTCATCACCTTCACCGAGGGCTCAAACCTGATCGAAGGCACGATGGGCAGCCTGAACGGCACGGGACCGTTGGATGCGGACGTGTGGAGCTTCACCATCGCTGCCGGGTATTACCTGACGGGTATCAACCTCGTCTCTTACTCCGCTCCTTCCTCGGGCATCGACTCTTTCATGGCCATCCAGACTGGCACGAGCATCGACATGAGCGACCCTTCCGTTCACCTGAGCAACGGCTTGTGGACCGAGAAACTCGATGGGTTTGGCAACACTTTCACGGATATGATGAACATCCTGCTGACTCCCGAGTTTGGCAGTTCTCCTTTCGAGACCTTTACTTCTCCCCTTGGGGCTGGCACCTACACGTTTTGGGTGCAGGAGGGGTCGGACCAAGTTTCCTACTGCATCGACTTCGTGGTCACTCCGGTGCCGGAGCCGGGCAGTCTCGTGTTTTTGGGGCTGGCGGGTGTGCTGGCGCTGCGGCGGAGGCGCTGGTAGGTGGAGGTTAGAGGTTAGAGGTTGAGTGGGTGGCATCGTGGTTTGCAATGGGAGCTGGCTGCGGCTAATGCGACGGGCACATGATCCGCAATCTTCTTTTCGACTGGTCCGGCACGGTGGCAGATGATCTGCCGAGCGTTTTGCGCGCGGTGAACGGCATGCTGCAGGCGAGCGGGCGCGAGGAATTGACTCGAGCGGAGTTCCTCTCGCGGTTTCGGCTCCCGTACACCGATTTTTTCAAGGAAATGCTGCCGGACACACCGCTGGAGCGGCTGCAGCAGCTATACATGGAGCATTTTCCGCACGCGCATGAGGGGGTGACGCTGCTGCCGCATGCGGCGGAGTTTATCCGCTATGCCGCCGCCACCGGCAGGCGGATGGTGGTGCTGAGCAGCGCCCCGACGCCGCATGTAGAGGCGCAGGCGATGGCTTTGGGGGTGCGGGATGCGTTTGAAGTCATGCGCTGCGGGGTAATCGACAAACGTGATGAAATCCACGCACTGCTTGCTGGTCTGGACATGCGACCGGAGGAAACGGCCTTCATCGGTGACATGCGACATGACATCGACGCAGGAAAATCTGCGGGAGTCCTCAGCATCGCCACCTGCACGGGTTATGAGAGCGCGGAAACGCTGCTCACCTCCGAACCGGACCTGCTGGTGCGCGATTTGTCCCGCTTGCCTGAGCTGCTGGGCGGCTGGCATGTCAAAGAGGCGGCGTTTCCCATCGCGACGGTGGGAGCGCTGATCTTGAACGGGGCAGGGGAGATGCTGCTCATCCGCACGCACAAATGGAGCCACCGCTGGGGCATCCCAGGAGGCAAGATCAAACGCGGTGAGACCTGCGAGGAGGCACTGATCCGCGAGATCATTGAAGAAACGGCGCTTACTCTGCGAGACATCGAATTTGTGATGGTGCAGGACTGCATCGAGCCGCCAGAGTTTCAGCGCTCCGCGCACTTTCTGCTGCTCAATTACATCGCCAAGTGTGCAGAGACTTCGCCGAATGTCGTTTTGAACGAGGAGGCTCAGGTATTCCAGTGGCTGCCGCTGGAAGAAGCGCTGAAAACCGACCTGAACATCCCTACGCGCGTCCTGATCGAGGAGTGTGTCCGCCGTGGCCTGTTGGATTGAACTCTTGCCCCCTCGCCCTACGCTCTAAGCATGCCTCCCCCTGACGAAATCCGCCTCTCCAGCCTCAAACTCACCACTCACATCGGTGTGCCAGACGAGGAGCGTGCTGGCAGCCAGATGCTCGAAGCCGATGTCATCATGCGCCTGAGCAGTCGGTTTGAGGAGATGCAGGATGACATCAACGCGACTATCGACTACGCCGCCGTGGCCACGAGGCTCCAGCAGATTGCTGCCGGGAAGCCGCGTTGCTTGATCGAAACGCTGGCCGTCGAGCTGGCGGAGTGCGTGCTGCGGGAGTTTGGGGCTGCTGGCGTTACCCTTGATTTGCGCAAGCGCATCTTGCCGGACACGGATCATGTCGCAGTGCGGGTGGTTCGCGGGGTTTGAAAAAAACGGTTGCCCGTTACCGTGCCCTTCGATAAGCACGGCCTCTCCATGAGCATTGACCGCATTCACGAAAAAGTCCTCGAACTCCTCCTCGCCGAACCTGGCTGGCGCTCGTGGACGCGCTACCTCGACATCGGCGCGGGACGCGGCTCACTCATTGCCCGTGTGAAAGAAAAACTGAATGTTGAGGCCAGTGTGTGTGATTACACCGACGAGCTGATGCGTCTGCCGGGGCAGAAGGTGGATGTGGCGAACCTGAACCACGAGCCGCTGCCATATCCTGATGCCAGCTTCGATGTCGTGACCGCTACGGAGGTGATCGAGCATCTGGAGGATTTCCGCCGCGTGGTGCGGGAGATTCATCGCGTGCTGAAGCCTGGTGGCGTCTGCATCTTGAGCACGCCGAACATCTTGAACCTGAACTCGCGCCTGCGCTTTCTGACCTTCGGCTTCTGGAATCTCTTTGGTCCGCTGCCGGTGAAGCACAGTGCTTTGTATTCCACCGGAGGTCACATCAACCCTGTGTCGTGGTTCTATGTGGCGCATGCGCTGCTGGACGCGGGTTTCCCGAATGTGACGCCACACATCGACCGCAAGCAGCGCTCCGCCCTGCCGAAGCTCGTCCTGCTTTATCCCTTCATCAAACTCTTCGCGGCCTGGGCCATGCGGAAGGAGCGCGTGCGCTTCAAAACACTCGACGAGGCCAACGTGCCACTGGTGCAAGCCATGAATACCACAGACATGCTGCTGGGCCGCACGATCATCACCAAGTCGGTGAAATCGGCGTGATGGCCGCTCAGGAGGGCTGCAGACGGTAGAAGTCCAGTGTTTGGGCCAGTCCGTCTTTCCAAGAAACCGCAGGCGAGTAGCCAGTGGCCTCTTTCAGCGCTGAGACATCCGCCTGCGAGTGCCGAATGTCCCCCGCACGGGCAGGTTCAAAACGTGGCTGGATGTCCTGCCCGGTGAGGTCATTCAAATCGGCCACGAGCTGCCGCAGCGAGATGCTGCCACCGGTGCCGCCGTTGAACACCCGGCCGGCCACTCGCTCCGCCGGAGCCTCGGCGGCGAGCAAGTTGGCCTGCACGATGTTGTCAATGAACACAAAGTCGCGTGATTGCGTGCCGTCGCCAAAGATCACGGGAGTCTCGCCGCGCAGCACTGCGGTGCAGAAACGGGCGATGACGCCTGAATACGGCGAATTGAAGGACTGCCGAGGCCCAAAGACATTGAAGTAGCGCAGCGCCACCGTCGGCAGGCCGTAAAGCTGATGGAAAAGCTGCCCGTAGCGCTCGCTGGCGTATTTTTGCAAGCCGTAAGGGGTGATCGGCTGCGGTGGCAGGCTCTCATGTTTAAACTCCGCCTCGGACTCGCCATAGATCGCGGAGGACGAGGCAAACAGGAAGCGCTTTACCCCCGCGTCACGCGCTGCGATGAGGAGCTTCAGCGTCGAGTCCAGGTTGTGCTGGTTTGTCTCCAGCGGCTGCGCCACGGATTGCGGCACAGAGGCCACTGCTGCCTCGTGAAACACCCAGTCGCACCCAGGCACGATCTTGGCGAGCAGCGCTACATCATCCGCGCTGCCCTGGATGAGTTCCAGATCGTCGCCGCCAGTGCGCCAAGCAAGGTTTTCCTCGGACCCGGTGCTCAGATTATCGAGAACGCGCACTTTGGCCCCCTTGCGGCAAAGGGCTTGGGCGATGTGAGAACCAATGAAACCGGCTCCGCCGGTGATGAGTGCTTGCATGGAAAAGGTGTTTTGTGAGTGAGAATCACCACGAGGAACACTCAGATGGCGAGCATTTTCTACATGGCGCGGCCAGACATTTTCGTCTCCGACTTCTATCTTGCCAGCGGAAGCCGCACCGCCTAGTATCCAATCCTCCCAAGTATTCAATCCAGCCAGACAATGACTTCTCCGCGCTTTAGCATTCTATTTTTGATGGCCGCTTCTCTGTTCGGCCTGATTTCCTGCAAATCCTTTGAGAAAATGGATTCCCGCAACCCCACTGTCTCGCAACAGGATGCCTATGACGTGAGCTGGGGGCTGCCGCCGCGCAAATCACGCGGCAATCCCAAGCACTACTATCAGTACCGCAAAGACGCTTATGACGCGCCAGCGGCCAGCTCTGCTCCAGCCGCGTCCGCTGCTCCTGCACCGGTTCCATCCGCAGCTCCGTCAGCTCCAGTCGCTCCGATCAGTCCGAACATCCCGGCCACACTCCGCTAAGCGCGTTTAAGTTTCATCCCCCTGTTGTTGACGTGAAGACCTCTTTTTTGACCTGCCTGTTTATCCTCGGTTGCGGCGCTCTTTTGAACGCGCAGCAAGTCAAGGCACCTGAAATGCTCAGGCCCGGCATGGCTCCGGTCATTCCCGAATCAACGCCTTCCACCGCCACCGTGGATAAGCTGGCCGAAGAGGCACAGAAATCCCTCTTCCAAGCCGCTGATCAATCTGGCGGCGCGGCTACCACCGCCTCCAACGCTCCCATCACCACCACCGGCCCCATGCGCCTGCCCTCACCCGTAGCGGGCAGTCCGGCATTGTGGGAAAATGACTCGCAGCACAAGCTCGCAGTCATGGAGGTGGCTTTTGGCGGCAGGAAGGAGACGGTCATGATCGAACTCTTCCCCAACGACGCTCCACAGACCGTCGCGAACTTCATCGACCGTTGCGACAGCGGCTTCTACAATGGGCTCGCTTTCCATCGTGCCATTGAGGGTTTCATCGTCCAAACCGGCGACCCGCTCACCTCCGACGAGTCTGCTCGCGAAAATTGGGGCACCGGGGGCGAGGACAAGACGCTCCCAGCCGAGATCAAGCGTCCGCATCGCATCGGCGCGGTCGCCATGGCACGGCGTTCTGACGCGGTGAATCCGCAGCGCCGTTCCAACGGCTCGCAGTTTTACATCGCCCTCGGCAACTATGCCAGCATCGACATGAAGCACACCGTCTTCGGTCAGGTCGTGTCCGGCCTGGATGTGGTCAAAAACATTTCCCTCATGCCGGTGGACAGCAATGACTGCCCTGTGGCTCGCATCGAAGTCAAATCCATCAAAATCATCGACCATAAAGGTCCGCTGCAGGTGCAGGAAGTGGCGAATGATGGCACACGCTACTCGAAACCGAACTCGGCGCGCGGCTTTGTCGGACGCTTCCTCCACCGCGTTTGGTGATTGAGTAGCTTCGACTGGCAATCGAAGCCGAACATCCCTCGGGATTCGAGTGACACTCGAATCTACTTCGCTGGAATCTCGTAACATACCGCCTCGCGGTCATTGCGTACCAGCAGCCAGCGTCCGGCTAGCGTCGGCGGGTTCCAGGTCTTGGAACTCAGCGCCTCCAGGCGTGAAATCTCCTCCAGCCGCTCAGGATTGGCCTTCACCAGCGCCACGAAACCTTTCTCTGCCTGCACGAGCATCCACTGCACTCCCACACGAACCTGCTGGCCGAAACCGTAGCGCCCCTCGCGCCAGCCGCGTTCACCTGAGGTCAAATCAATGCAGCAGAAGGTGCCTTCGTCCGAAGCATAGGCATGTGTGCCAAACACGCTCGCGCTGCTGAACTTCGTGCGAGGGTGGCTGCTGCTCCAGATCGACGTGGCGGCCAGTTTGCCATCCGTCCCGGCCTTGATCTCAATCAAGTGGCCCTTCACGCCATAACTCGACGTCACCAGAAAACGGTCGGGCGTGACCTGCACGGGTTGTCCCACTTTGGGAAAGGCTCCAGGCCAGTCAAAGCTCCACAGCACGCTGCCCTTGGCCGGATCATGTCCCGTCACGGAGCCATTGTTCACGTTCACGCTCTGCTCACGCCCTGCCAGAGTCATCAAAACGGGTGAGCTGTAGCTCCCGCCATTCTCACCGGCCTTCCAAGCGATCTCGCCGCTATTTTGGCGGTAAGCGATCAAAGACGTTCCGCCCTCGCCACCGCTGCAAATCACCACCTCACCCGCCAGCAAGGGCGAGGAACTCTTCCCCCATTGCAAATTCGACTTCGCAGCGGCCTCTTTGAGCGTCTCCCTCTTCCAGCGCATGGCTC
>CAXNGR010000181.1:0-7197 GCA_964201265.1 Verrucomicrobiaceae bacterium | reverse complement strand
ACCGCTTTCACGAACTCGCACTGTGCCGCACCCGCCTGCAACCCTTCGCGTGCCGCGTTGATGAGCGGTTTGCGGCCCTGGCAGACAGGCATTTACACGAACGGCGATCCGGCGCAGGGCGTGCTTAAGGACGTGAACACCATCAACCGACACTTTCTGGCGAACGGCTACAACACTCGCGGAGGTGGTAAGATTTATCATAACTTCAACGCTGAGGGCCGTCAGGATAATTGGACGGAGTGGGCGGGGTTGTTTCCTTCGATTCAAGAGCATGAGGAAAACCTGAACGGCCTGAATCGCGGCCACTTCGACTGGGGTCCGGTCGATGCCAAGACCGCTGACATGGGCGACCACAAGCTGACCGACTGGGCCATTAACCATCTCAAGACCGCGCCTGCTGACAAGCCGCTGTTTCTCGCCGTCGGTTATGTGAAACCGCACCTGCCTTGGTACGTGCCGCAGGAGTATTACGACCGCTTTCCGCTGGCCGACATCAAGCTGCCGGTGACGAAGGAAAATGATCTCGATGATGTGCCGACGCAGGGCGTGAAAATGGCCGGGCCTGAGGGCGATCACGCCGCCGTGCTCAAAGGTGACCAATGGAAGAAAGCGGTGCAGGCCTACCTCGCCACCATCTCCTTCCTCGATGATCAAGTCGGTCGTTTGCTTGACGGACTCGACCAAAGTCCGCGCAAGGACAAGACCATCATCGTGTGGTGGACGGACCACGGCTGGCATCTCGGTGAGAAGGAGCACTGGCGCAAATTCGCCCTCTGGGAAGAAGCCACACGCACCAGCATGGCCATCGTGGCTCCCGGCGTGTCAAAGCCCGGCAGCAAGACCGATGCGCCCGTCGATTACACGAATCTCTACCCGACTCTCTGTGAACTCACCGGCCTGCCGGTGCCGGATCATGTCAAAGGCGCGAGTTTGATGCCGCTGCTCAAAAATCCCGCCGCCAAATGGGATGGCGTGGCCGTCTGCACGCATGGCAAAGGCAACCACGCCGTGCGCGCCGCCCAGTGGCGCTACATCCGCTACGCCGACGGCACGGAAGAACTCTACGACCACGCCAAAGACCCGTATGAGTGGACCAACCTCGCCGCTGAAGTCGGCATGAGCGACATTAAGACGAAACTCGCCGCCGCCATCCCCGCCGCTGAAACCGAGATTAAACCCACCTCCGGCACCGAGAAGAAGAAAGAGAAAGGCGAGGGCAAAGGGAAGAAGAAAAAAGAAGGCGGAGTGATCCGCTTCAGAACATCTGTTTCGACTCACCGATGCGATGCCGCCAGTAATACGGACGGCGCTTTGCATGCGCGATGGCCAGGATGACGACCTTCTCGTGCCACAGCATGTAGGCGAGGTAGTACTCGCCAAAACGTGGCGTCAGGTTCACCCGGCGCACGATGCCAGCACGGATGTTGAAGAGCAGCGGGTTCTCGCAGATCTGCTGCCGGTAAGTCAGATAATGATGATTGAAGGACTCGGCGAGTGCTTGATCAATCATCAGATATTCCCCGGCAGTTTCCTCCAGCTCCGTTTGAGCTGCCGGGTGAATGCGCCAAGGTTTCATGCCACTCTTTTGCGTTGGAGGCCGTGCTTGGCGAAAAGAGCGTCCATTCTGCGATCCGATTCCTCCCCTGAAATCAGCTCCACCGTGCCGTCCATCACCTCCTGCGCCCGGCGGTTGATCTCCTCGTCCCAGGCGGCCTCCACGGAGCGTTCGTCTTCATCCAAAGCGGGAAGAACATACTCCGATTGGATGTCGCGTAGCAGATCGTCCAGTTCGTCTTTGGGCAGGCTGCGGATGTCACTTTTGATGCGTTCAACGGCGGCGGTCATGGGCGGATAGTAATGAATCGCGCCGGGTTTGTCGAGCCTTCACCTGAACCAGCCCTTGATGCGGTCAAACAAGCCACGGCCTTGTCCCGGCTGCTGCATGCGCTGCGGCTGCGGGGCGGCGTAGCCCTGGTGCTCCATGCAGAAGTTCTGCGGCACGAGGTCGTAGGGCAGGGCGTCCTCATACGCGGTCCCGGCGCGGCCACAACCGTCGGTGGCGAGCTGGCTGCTTACGCGGCAGAGCGTCACCTTGGTGAGTGGTAGCAGCACTTTCGGCACCTCCGTCTTGTAGCCGAGCGCGACGGCTTTTTTCATCACATCTGCCCAAATCGGCAGGGAAAGTGTGCCACCGTAGCCGCCTTCGATGATCGTCTGCGGCTTGTCCAGGCCCACCCACACGCCGCAGGTCAGGCGGTCGGTGTAACCGGCGAACCATGCGTCCTTGTAATCGTTCGTGGTGCCCGTCTTGCCGCCGCCGGGTTCCTTGAAGCCGTATTCGCTGCGCAGCGAGGCCGCCGTGCCGCGATCAATCACCTGCGCGAGCATGAGGCGCATCATGTGCGCCACGCTGGGCGTGATGACCTCGGATTCGAGCACCGGCGTTTGATAAATGACATTGCCCGCCTTGTCGATGATGCGGTCGATGAGGAACGGGCGGCGGCGCAGGCCTTGGTTCGGGAAAATGCTCATCGCACTGGTGAGCTGGCGCGGATTCCCGGCCAGATTGCCGATGAAGATCTGCGGCGTGCGTTGCGGCTTGCCAAAACCTGCGTTGGTGAGCAGGTCGATCACGCGGTTGAGGCTGGCGTAGTTGCCGAGGCGCACGGTCATCGTGTTGCGGCTTTTCACCAGGCCGTCGGTGACCGTGGCGAGGCCGAGGAACTTGCCGTCCGAGTTTTGCGGACTCCAGCCGGGATCGGATTCGTCGATCTCACCGGGCTGGATCGGCGCGTCATTGATCAGCGTGCCCGGCAGGAAGCCTGCGGCGACCCCGGCGGCATACACAAACGGCTTCACCGTCGAGCCGATCTGCCGCTCGCCCTGCGTGGCGCGGTTGTACTTGCTGTGGCGGTAATCACGCCCGCCCACGACGGCCAGGATGCCGCCGGTCTCGTTGTCCAGCATCATGAGCGAGGCCTGCAAATACGGCGTGCTGGTGATCTCCTGTGTGCCGTCCCAGGTCTTGTCAAAATCGGCCTTTTTTGGGTGCTGGTAGCTTTTCAGCTTCTCCACTGCGGCGAGGCGCTTTTCCACCGACTGCTCCGCTGCGTCCTGCAATTCCTTGTTCAGCGTGGTGAAGACCTGCAAACCGCCGTCCTCGATCTCCTGCTGCTCCAAAATGAGGTCGAGATCGCGGCGCACCGCGTCGAGAGCGTAACCGCCCTGGCTCTGAAACGCCGGCTGCGCATGCAGCGCGATGTCCGCGTAACGCGCGGCAATTTCCTCCTCCGGCGTGATGACTTTCGTCTCTAGCATGCGCTGGAGCACGGTGTCGCGCTCCTTGAGAGCGCCCTCGTAATTGCGGAAGGGCGAGAAGCGCACCGGGCTGCGGATGATGCCCGCGATCATCGCCGCCTCGCTCAGATTGAGCTGGCTGGCATGCTTGCCGAAGTACACCTGGCTGGCCCGCTGCACGCCGTAAATGCCGGGGCCGTAGAAAATGCGATTCACATAGTGCTCGATGATCTGCTCCTTCGACGCCGCCTTCTCGATGCGCCGCGCCAGCATCATCTCCACCAGCTTGCGGTGGATGCTGCGGTCGTCGAGATCGGGAAAGCTGTTGCGGGCGAGCTGCATTGTCAGCGTGCTCGCGCCCTGCACGATGCGCATGTCCTTGATGTTCCGCACCGCCGCGCGTGCCACGCCTTTGAAGTCCACGCCGCTGTGGCTGTAAAAGCGCGAGTCCTCGCGCGCTAGCAGCGCTTTCACAAACCAGGGCGAAACCTCGCTCAGCGGCACGATGATGCGGTTCTCCCCGTGCATGCGGCCGAGGATCTCGCCCTTGTAATCCATCACGATGGTGCGCTCCGGCATCTGGCCGAGCTGCGTGAGGTCGTAATCCTTCGCCAGATGGCTGTACACGCCGATGACCACCGCCACCGTCAGTGTGCAGAGCAGGGAGCCGCCCATCAGCAGCATGATCGACAGCCGCTTGAAGGATTGCCAGCGCGTGAGCGTACGCTTCACCGGTTTGCGGTCTTCAGGGGTCTTTTTTTTCATGCGGCAGGCATCGGGTCGCTGTTTTAAGCGAAAGATCAAGCCTCAGACGATGAACTCGGTGTGAACTTCGATTTCATCTTTGTCCGTGACATTCCACCGCCCAATCCCGTACCCTCCGCGCGAACTCCATCCCACCCGACCATGAAACTCACCCACCTGCTCATGCTTCTCACGATCGCCTCCGGCCTCTCGGCCGCGCCGGTCGCCGCCTCCGCGCTCATCGAATCGCCGCAGACCGGCGGTCTTCAGCTCAAATCCCTCAGCTCGATCAGCTTCGGCCCGGAAGGGCTGCTGCTTGTCGCTGAACCCGGCACGGCCAGCGTCCTTGCCATTCAAACCGGTGACGTTGGCCCGGCGAAAGCGCGGCTGGAAAAACCCGTGGCGGACATCAGCGCGGTGATCGCCGACGGCCTCGGTGCGAAGAAGGAGGACATCACCCTCAAGGATCTCGCGGTGAATCAGGCCAGCGGCCGGGTGTATCTCGCCGTGCAGCGCCGCCCGGACAACGCGGTCATGATCGTGACCGTCGATGCCGCCGGCAAGGTGGCTCCGCTGAACCTCGATCCGCTGCCCTGGGTGCGCGTCACCCTGCCCGGCGGCACCGCCAGCAAGGTCACCAACATCACCGACGTCGCTTTCGACAAGGACCGCGTCTTCGCCACCGGCACCTGCAATGAGGAGTTCGCCTCCCGCATCTTCACCATCCCCGTGCCGATCAAGCATGGCGCGACCGCCAGCGTGTTCAGCGCGGAGACCTACCACGTCGCTCACCGCAAGTGGGAGACCAAGGCTCCGATCCAGAGCTTCGTGCCCTATTCGTCCAAAGAAGGCACCTACGTCGTCGGTGCCTTCGCCTGCACCCCGGTGGCCAAGTTCAAGGTCGATGACCTCGAAAGCGGCGCGCAGGTCAAAGGCGTGAGCATGGTGGAACTCGGCAGCGGCAACCGCCCGCTCGATCTCTTCAGCTACGAGGACAAGAGCGGCAAGGAGTGGCTCGTCGTCCACACCCAGCGCTTCAAGCAGAACGCCTTCGGTCCCAGCAAGATGTGGGGCGCGCGTATCAGCATGGATTATCTCAACGCCGCCGAGACGAACGAAAAGGCCGCCCGTCGCGATGAAAAGGAGGCCAAAGGCCCCGACGGCATCGAGGTCGTCGATGCACTCTTCGGCGCCGTGCAGGTGGACAAGCTTAGCAACACCGAGATCGTCGTCCTGCGCGAAACCGCCGGCATCCTGAGCCTCGAAGTGGCCGCGCTGCCGTGAAACGGTGGTTGGTTTTCTGTCTCTTCGGCGGCGTGATGCTTCACGCCGCCGAGCTTCGCATCAACGACCGAGGCCAGATCGAGGCCCTAGGCACAGACGTGCGTGTGTTTCGTGGCGAGGCCACCACGCCGCTGTTTGGCAGTGTCTCGAAGGATCACGATTTCGTGCGTTTCACTCCCTCGCTGCCTTTGGTCGCGGGGGAGAGCTACCGCGTCGAGTTTCAAGCCACCGACGGCACATGGAGCACGCAGCGCCTGTGGTTTGAGCGGACGAAGACGGAGAAACCCACGGTGAGCCTAGCTTCACCCGCCGTGCTGCCCGCGAACGCGCTGAAAATTTACCTTCAATTCAGCCAGCCGATGGAGCAGGGCGTGTTCCTCGACCGCATCATCCTGCACCGGCAAGACGAGAGCGAGGTGAAGGGAGCGTTCCGTGAGACGGAATTGTGGTCGCCCGATGGCAAACGTCTCACTCTTTGGCTGCACCCTGGTCGGCAAAAAACCGGCGTGAATCTGAACATCGACGAAGGCTCCGTGCTCAGGGCAGGGGAGACGCACAGGTTGAAAATCGCCGCGTCCTGGCGTTCCGCCGCTGGAGTTCCGCTGGGAAAAGAGACCGCCATCACCCTTACCGCCACCGCCCCAGACCATGACTGCCCTGATCCCCGACGCTGGAAGCTCATCGCACCACAGGCTGGCACACGCACCCCGTTGAAGCTCAGCTTCGACGAAACGCTTGATCCAGCCATGCTGCGCACGGCTTTGACCATACAAACGGGCACTCAAACCGTTTTCGGCACCGTCCAGGTCGCCGCAGATGCCAAAGCCTGGTCATTCACCCCTGTCGGAGCATGGCAGCCTGGCCCACACACGATTCATATCGACCCGCTCCTCGAAGACCTCGCTGGCAACAACCTCCAGCACCCCTTTGAGGTGGATCGTGACCAGCCACTGAAACCAGCTCCAGCCCCCACGTTGCGCTTTGAGGTGCGATAGCATTTTGAAATGGCGACGGCTCTTCGGCGTTCGCAGGCGCACTGAGCCCATGGCTTCACGATGAGGCCGATGAACTCAAGTTTCGCACACATCTCCGAAAAGTAGCGATTTCTGAGTTTTGGCGGGGCGGAGGCCTTGATTTTCCAAGAGGTGCCCGCGCAGCTCCCTTGTGGGCCGACCTCGGGAAACACTGATTTAACGCCGCAGAGACCACCTTCTGGATCAATCCTCTGCGGCATTCCAAACTCTGCGGTGTGGCTTTCATCAGGCTTTGACACGCTCCAAGCCTCGGTGCGCGCTTTTGCGAAGCCCTCCGATGCTGTTGGCTCAGACGAAGATTGGCTCAATGCGCCGTCGCACGCTCAGGCTGTCGTTGCCGCCGTTTTTCTTCGTGTTGTGCACGTTGATACCTGCCATGTGCCGCAATTCGATCTGGGCGCAGTACGGGGACGGTCCACGCTCGCGCCCCGACTTTACGAACTTTTGGTTGTGATATCCTTGATCGCAGAGTTCACAGTCCCTTCACCTTGCTGCCCTCGACGACGATCTGCTTCGTGTCGGGGCCTTGTTTGACGAGGTCGCGCTTCTTGCCGCCACGGGTTTCGGTGAAGGTGTTGTCGCGGATGGTGATGGATTCGGTGCCGCCCTGGATGTCGATGACCGCGCCGCCTTCGGGGGCGTTGTCGATGAAGGTGTTGTTTTCGATGCGGTTGCGGTGGCCGGCGAAGTCGGGGCCGCGCTCGGGGCGGAAGAGCACGCCGTTGAGCTTGCCGCCGCGGATGGTGTTGCCGGTGATGAGGTTGTCGGTGTCGCGGTGGCCGATGGAGATGCCGACGCGGTTGCCCTCGATCGTGTTTTGCTCGGCGAGGCCGTATTT
>CAXNGR010000180.1:0-7215 GCA_964201265.1 Verrucomicrobiaceae bacterium | reverse complement strand
TCCCGTAGCCGCTGGTGGTGACGTTGTCCCGCTTGGTCTGAAAGACGTTGCGGAATCCAACACGGGCGACGTTCCATGAGCGCAGGCTGTCCACGGCGGTGAAAAACGGCACGTCAATGGAGCGTGGTCGGGTGGTGGGAGATGAAATTCGATCAATAGCCGGGAGGCCGGGATCCTGCTTGGCGTCGAGGTAGGAATAATTGATGTAAGGCTGGAAGATGTGGCGAATGCCGTTCAGTCCCAGACTCTCGGAGTAAACATTGTTCCATGTCCGGGTAAGCTTGAAGGACAAGTCCAAGCCCAGATGGAAAATGCCTCTGCTGAAGCTTTGCAATCCTGTGGTGCTGCCGTCGATGCTGCCGTAGCTGGTCAATCCGGCACCAATGCGCGGCGTGACATTCAGCCAGCCCAGGTAGGTCTTGGGATAAAGCAATTCATGGTAGGTGTGAAAGCGCGCGAAATCAGGCTCCTGGAGGCGGCTGGCGATCACTCCCAAGCCCGTGGAGATGTTTGCGGCGTTAAGGGACGCGTCGCGTTGGAGGCCTGCCAGGGTTCTGAAGGCCGAGGGAGCGGATCCGAGGGGATCAGCCAACACGGCTGCTAGATTGGGGCCAGCTCCAAGAGCCTGGAGACGCAACAACTCAGCTTCCTCCTGTCTGCCGACCACTTCGTTGTAAATTCCTGCGGACAGACTGCCTTGATGGTAGATGCCCGTCCCCCATAGAGGCCGACGCGTGAAATCAACTGAAAGCTCGGGCAGACGCGTCGTGGTGCGGTAAAAGTTGTTAGCCTTGAACTTGGCCATCAAAGTGGCGACGTAGGCGTCATTGGTGTGAACCAAGGAAACATGATTGTCTGGTTCACGATCCGTAATGAAATCGTTAAAAAAGTAGTCCTCGTAGAAGTGGTAGTCGCTGATTTTGTTGATGTCGAAGTCAAGATACCAAGTGCTCACGTCCGGCCCGGGCAGATAGACACGATGCTGAAAATTGATGCGGAAGCGGTTGTCAGGCACAGGGAAACGTGTCGTTCCCGCTTGGTTAGTGGCGCTATCGATGTCATTGGCCGCGTAGAGTTTGAGGGTGCCAAAATTTTGCTGGTTGGCCTTGTGGCGAAGTGAAATGAAATCCACGCCTGCCGCTATCCCACGGCGGCTGCGCAGGTCCACTTTGTATCTGGCCATGGTGTGATCTCCATGCATGACGGTGTAGCGCGTCAGCAAATAGGCACCCCAGCGGCTTTGATAGCCAGGGCTGAGGCTGAGGCCGTTTTCTTCGAGTGATTGTGTGTACCGAGGCAGCCAGAAAAACGGCGTGTCGCCACCGTAGATTTTCACATGCCGCATAACCATGTGATCCCCAGGATAAACGGTCATTTCCTTGGCCCCGAGGTGGAAGTTCGGGTTCTGCACATCATGCGAGGTGATGTTCACCACCTTCGCGTCAATTTGGTTCTCCAGTTTGCCTTTGGATTGAAAATCCTCGGCCTTGTAAAAGATCATGTTGGGGCCGGCGACCATGCCTGAGACCACGTTCTGCCCGGACATTTCTCCAGAAACCGAATTGTAAGTGATCGAATCACCGCGGTAGATGGTTCCGGCGCGCCAGATCGTCACACCATCCTGGGCTACCACCTCGCCGGTCGTTTGATTGTAGCGTGCGCTACCGCAGCGGATTTCGACATCTCCGTACACGATGTTCACGTCTCCATTCACTGTCACGATGCCGGTTTCGGGGTCCATCGTGGTCGCTAGACCTCGGATGTTTAAGTCGCTCGTGAGGCTATCGAGGAAGCCTTGTCCCCTGGCTGTTCCCGTCACCGCGAGGGAACAAAACAGGGCAGTCACACAGATTCGGAGAAGATTCATGGCACGAGGAGAAATGGCCGGCAGGAGCAGGCTTGGAAAACCTGCTTTCATAGGCCACCGCCGTCCGGGTGACAAGAAAAAGCCCGGCTTTTTTTCGAGCCTTCGGCTTCAGTCGTCCTCACGTCCCGGGCGCACCGGGCAAACGCCTTTTTTGCTGGGTGCGCGGACGAAATCCAGCAGGCGCAGAGCCTTCTCAGGCCATTCTCGCGCTTTCGCCTGCTCAACCGCTTGTGAGAGGTTCAAGCCTTCGCAAAACAGCTGTTGGAAGAGTTCCTTGATCGCCCGCCGGTCCTCCGTGTTGAAGCCCTGGCGCTTCAGACCGATCACATTCAGTCCCGTGATGCGGTTGATGCGCTGCGCCGCGCAGTAATGCGGGATGTCCTTGCTGAAGCTGCCGTTTCCCTGCACCACGCAGAAGTCCCCGATGCGCAAAAACTGGTGAAAAACTGCCCCGCCGCCGATGAACGTGCTGTTTCCCACTTGGATGTGACCCGCTAGCAGCGCTGCGTTGGCAATGATGTTTTTGTCCCCCAGCACCACGTCGTGAGCGAGATGACAGCCTGCCATAAGGTAATTGCCGTCTCCGATCCGAGTCACTCCGCCTAGCTTGCTGCCACGATGAATGGTTACGTGCTCGCGGATCACGTTGTTCTGGCCCAAGACCACGCTGCTTTGCGTGGCGGGATCAAATCCGAGCTCCTGCGGCTCCCCGCCGATGACCGCCGCGCGTCCGATCTTGGTGCCCGCGCCCACCACCACCTCTCCTACAAGCTGCGCATGCGCCTCGATCCGGCAGCCCGCGCCCACTTGCGCAGGTCCTTCGATCACCACATACGGCCCGATTTCGGCGGTGGGGTCGATTTGGGCACGCGGGTCAATCAAGGCGGTCGTATGAATCATGCGGCTCGACCATGAATGTGCCTCTGAGTGGGATCAATCCCGACCTTGATTCATCTCGCGCAAAGTTCCGCTTTGCATGCCGCCATCAGTTGCCTAATGTTCAGCCGCCGCAAAGCAGCACCTGGAGAGGTGGTCGAGTGGTTTATGGCTCCAGTCTTGAAAACTGGCGTGGGGTAATTCTCACCGTGGGTTCGAATCCCACCCTCTCCGCCACTTTCAGACCACCGGCCAGAACGCCCGGTAGAGCAAAGCGCCCAAGATGCCTCCGATGGCAGGCCCAAGAACAGGAATCCACGCGTAGCCCCAGTCAGCGCCGCCTTTGCCTGGAATGGGAAGCACCAAATGGGCGAGACGCGGCCCAAGATCACGGGCTGGGTTGATGGCGTAACCGGTGGGGCCGCCGAGGGACAACCCGATCGACCACACCAGCATGCCGACCAGCGCCGGGCCGAAGCCTTTGTCGAAACCGGAATTCGGCAGGAGATTCGCAGGCGACAGGATCGCCAGCACGCCGAGCACCAGCACGGCGGTGCCGATGATTTCGCAAATCAGGTTCCCGAGGGTGTGTCGGATCGCCGGAGCAGTGCAGAAAACGGCCAGCTTGGCCCCTTGATCCTGGGTTTCCTTCCAATGCGGCAGGTAGGCCAGCCAGACCAGTACGCCGCCGAGGAACGCGCCTGCCATCTGCGCGGCAATGTAGCCGGGAACCAGCGCCCACTCGAATTTTCCGATGGCCGCCATCCCCAGTGTCACCGCCGGATTCAAGTGAGCGCCGCTGATAGTGCCGGTGCAGTAAACCGCCACTGCCACGGCGAAACCCCAGCCGGCCGTGATGACAATCCACCCAGCGTTGTGCCCCTTGGTCTGTTTTAGCACCACATTGGCGACCACGCCATCGCCCAGGAGGATGAGAATCATCGTGCCGAGGAGTTCTGCGAGTATGGCGGACATGGCGATGGCTGATTTGGTTGAATTTCCGGGCAGATTATCGGGAAGCCGAATCCAGGGCAAGGCTCCTGAATCGGATTGTGGATTGCGAACGACGTTTTGCGGCATAAATCGAAGTGTTCATGCAATCCGCCTTCATTCCCACGCTTGATGCTCTTCCACAGCGCAAATCGCCGCTGATGGAGCGGTTTGCGGCGTTGCTGGAGCCGAAGGGGCCGACGCAGATCGAGGCGATGGCGCGTGAGTCGCAGATCATCACGCGGCGGAACTTTGGGAAGACGATGCGGCTGTTTGCGCCGCTGTATGTCTCGAACGAATGCGTGAACAACTGCAGCTACTGCGGTTTCTCGCGGGACAACAACGCGATTCTGCGCGTGACGCTGACGGTGGATCAAGTCGTGGCGGAGGCGAAGCATCTGGTGGCGCAGGGCTTTCGGAACATCCTGCTCGTGGCGGGGGAGCATCCGCGTTTTGTGAGCGATGGCTACCTGGAGGAATGCATCCGGGCGCTGCGTGACTTGGTGCCGACGATTGGCATCGAAGTCGGGCCGATGGAGGCGCCGGAGTATGAGCGCATGGTCAAGGCGGGCGCGGAAGGCCTCGTGGTGTATCAGGAGACGTATGACCGCGTCGTGTATGAGCAGATGCACACGGCGGGGCCGAAGAAAGACTTCGACTGGCGGCTGGCGTGCCCGGAACGCGGTTACGAGGGCGGATTTCGCCGCATCGGCATCGGGGCGCTGTTTGGCCTGAGCGACTGGCGGCTGGAGGCGTTGCGGCTCGCGGCGCATTTGGAGCATCTTTACAAGCACTGCTGGAAATCGACCTTCACCGTGGCGTTTCCTCGTCTGCGGCCAGCGGCTGGCGGATTCACGCCGATGACGGATTTTCCGGATTGGGCACTGGTGCAGACAATCTGCGCGTTCCGCATCACGTTCCCGGAAGTGGGCATTATTTTGAGCACGCGTGAGTCGGCACCGCTGCGCGATGCGCTGGCACCGCTGGGCATCACGGTGATGAGCGCGGGCAGTCATACCGAGCCGGGAGGCTACACGGGTGCGGGGAACGACGATCTGCATCTCACCGTGCGCGGCAAACGCGTCGAAGTGGAGACGAAGGACGAGACGAATCGTGCCGAAGGCCAGTTTGGCATCGCGGATCAGCGTTCAGCGCACAGTGTGGCCGAGATGCTGCGCCAGAGCGGTCTTGATCCGGTGTGGAAGGACTGGGATGCGTCGATCCTCGCGACGATGGTGGCCTGAGCGTTGAATGACGAATTTTAATCGCACCGAAAAGCCATGAAGATCACTTTGAACGGAGAGAAACGTGAGTTTGAAGCCCCGCAGACAGTGAAGTCGCTGCTCGCAGCCGTCGGGCTGGCGGGAAAGCCGGTGGTGGTGGAGCAGAATCAAGCCGCGCTGCTGCCGCGTGAGATTGAGACCGCCACGGTGAGCGATGGTGACGTGATCGAGATCGTGCAGATCACAGCAGGCGGTTAAAATCGCCTCAAAAAGCTAATTGCTCCAATCAAGATCAATGCAAAAACTCCAAAGCTCTGCATCAGGCCAATCCAGAAAGTTACTTTTGATGGAAGGTTCGATTTGGAACGAATTCTCGAACACGTCCATTCGCAAATGCCATACCAAACAACAGCCACAGCTATGTAAATAAGCGGATTCATTGCGGCAGATTCATCACAGCCCCACATTGCCATACCCATACCCGCTGGAGCAGAGGCGGAAGAGGTGGTTGCAGACTTCGTGGGCGGCGAGGGTGCCGGTGCGGGGGAGCTGGTCGAAGTCGCCGATGAGGACGGGCCAGTCGCTGCGGTCTTCGGGGATGCGGCCGTGGGAGCCTTTCACGAGCGAGGCGTCGAGCGGGATGACGTCCATGAGCATCCGCTGGCCGAGGGCTTTTTTGGCGAGCTTGCCGGCGATCTTGAGCTTGGGCCACTTGAGCTGGGGATCGAGGAAGAGTTCGACGGGGTCGTAACCGCATTTGCGATGGATATCGACGCAGCGGGCGAAGTCGGGGGCTTTGCGGTCGTCCTGCCAGTAGTAATACGTGAACCAGCTCTTGGCGTCGGCGATGGCGATGAGATCGCCGCTGCGCCCGTGATTGAGGCCGTGGAGATGTTTTTCCATCTTGCCGAGCACCTGGGCGACGCCGGGTGTGGTCTCGAGAGCGCCGCGCACGTTGGCGAGGAGGCTCTGGTCGTTCACATAGACGTGGGCGATCTGATGATCGGCGATGGCGAAGGCCTTGGAACCGCCGAGGTCGAGCGTTTCGCGGCCAAGCTCGACTTTGATGGAAAGCCAGCCGCGTTCGCGGAAGACGCGGTTCAGGTGGACGGGCTGTTCGACGTTGGTGATGCCGTATTCGGAGAGGAGGACGACTTTGATGTTCCGTGTCTCGTAGAAGCGGATGAGATCGCCGACGACGTTGTCGATCTGGCGGAGGTCGAAGCGGATTTTCTCCATGTCGAGGCCGACGCGCTGGAGGTTGTAGTCGAGATGCGGCAGGTAAACGAGCGAGAGGCCGGGCCAGTGCTTCTCCTCGATCCACTTCGCGCTCTCGGCGATCCAGATGGAGGATTTGATGTCGGAGCCGGGGCCCCAGAAGCTGCGGAAGGGAAAGGGGCCGAGGTCTTTTTTGATGCGGTCCCGCAGCGGCATGGGCTGCGTGTGGATGTCGAAGACCTTGCGGCCATCGGCGGGATAGAGCGGACGCGGCGTGATGGCGATGTCGGCGGTGGAATACATGTTGAACCACCAGAAGAGCTTTGCGCAGGTGAACTGCGGATCGACGCGGCGGAGCGCCTCCCACAATTTTTCGCCGTGCATGAGCTGCTCGGGCTGCTTCCAGAAGCGGTGCTCGGCGTATTCGCGATCATACCAGCCGTTGGCGACAGCGCCGTGGTCACGCGGCAGGCGGCCGGTGAGATAGGTGGCCTGGGCCGTGCAGGTGACGGCGGGTAGCACCGGCTCGATGAGCGTGGAGCGGTTGCGCTCGATGAAGGTACGGATCGCCGGAGTGTGTTCACCGATGAGGCGGGAGGTGAGGCCGACGACGTTTAAAATGGCGGTGCGCTGCATACGCTCGGAGTTTCAAGTTACAGGTTTAAGGTTTCAAGTTGTCGCCCGAGATGAATCGACGCGCAGTCACAAACTTGAAACCTGAAACTTTGTACTGGCGGTCCTAAACGAGCATGGCCACGACGACGTAGCCGATCTTGCAGATGATGTGAAGCCACTGGTCCTGATGGAAGGTGGTCCAGCTTTCGCACTTGGCGAAGTCGATGATCCAGTGCAGGGCCAGCTCCACGAGGCAGAGGATAAAGCAGCCAGTGACGGCCCAGACCATGACAGCGTGAAGCAGGCAGTGCGCCGTCATGCAGATGGGCCAAATGGAGACAGGTCGGGTGGGATCTTTGCGCTCGGCCAGCAGGTGGCGGTTTTTGCAGGTGGAGAGAAACTCACCCTGAAGCGGGTAGTCCATCA
>CAXNGR010000179.1:0-7220 GCA_964201265.1 Verrucomicrobiaceae bacterium | reverse complement strand
ATCCTTTCAGACGATCCATCCCGTCTCGCTGCCGAGTTGTTGAAGCGTTTTGTTCGAATGGAAGCGCCAAGCCGACGCGAACCATCGGTCCTAGCAGCCTGAAGTTGGAGTCGGGGCGGCCTGACTTCTACTCGCGTCCGCCAAACCAGTCTCGCATGCGCTTTCGTAGTGGCTGCAAATCCCGGCGAAGGTCCACAAAAGCCAGCAGAACGACTCCACGATTCTCCGGGGAGTAGATGATTCCATAACGCCGACCGACGAGCAGCTTGCGCGTTGGTTTCTCGAAATGGCTCCCCATCAACGGCTGGGCGGCGAGCAGGGCCAGATTTAGTTCCACGTCTTCCAGCAAGGCTGCGCCATCCCCCTCGTGATAATCCTCAAGCTGCTCGTAATCCTCCTGGAGTTCACGCCCGGCACCCGCCGTCCAGATGATTTCTGTCATGCGATTTTCTGACGGGAGAGAATGCGCCGTTTGAGTTCATCCCACGAAAGACCGTTGTCAGGATCGGCTCGATACTCCTCCAGTCGTGTTTGAACACGCTCCCGCAAGGCTGGATTGCGCTGCACGTCCAGCATGGCGTCCATGCACAGCTCTTCAGAAAGCTGGAGCTTGTCCTCAAGACTCAAGGCGTGCAGCGATGGATGTTGCTCAATGACCATACGCCAAGGTTAGTGGGATATTGCTGCCTGCTCAAGCCTGCATTTTCCTCACCCGTTCACCACGTTCACCGGCTCCCCTGCCAGGACCGTCTTCAGAGTCCGCCCTTGGTCATTCATGACACAAGGCCGCTCTTGCTCAACTGCTCCGCCACCCAGTTTTGCTCTGCTTCTGGCAGCGCGGGATCCAGCGGCTCCTGGTAGTTGAGCTTCCAGTAGCGCCCGCTTTCATAGACGCGATCCAGCATTTTCTGGAGATCCAGCGGCACATCGGGATCAGGTGGGCGGAGGGGAATGCGGATCACCGGCAGCCGCTGGCACAGCGGGCAGATGTAAATCTCCCGCCGGTCCGGCATGCCGGCGCGGATGGCGCAGACCGTGTAATGCTCGCCAGCATTCGGGAAGCGCCGCTGGTAGTCCCTGGCGTCCAGGTCGATCAAGCGTCGTCCCTGGCGCAGAAGGTCAATCTCCACCACGTTGACACCGGCGGCGATGTAGTCGCGGCGTTTGGTCAGGAAGGCGAGGCGGCCTGACTCACGGTTCGTGGGACTGATCACCTCAATGACGGTGACGAGCATGCCGTCATCATGCCGCACCTCGATCCAGCGCTCCGGCGGCGTCTCCACATTCACGATTTCCGGCTCGGCCACCACCCTCTCCACGCCGGACTCATGCTCAGGAGTCCAAACCTGAGGCAGCCCCCGCTTCCACGACTCATCCACGATGCTGATGTCCGGACAATTCACCCCGGCATCGCCGCCAATGACATGCACCTGCTCCTCCGTAAGCGCCAAGTAGCTCTCCGGCAGATCAACCCCGAGCTCGCTGCTGATAAAGGCGATCAACTTGAGATGCACATCACGCCAGCGCCGCTCCATGAACGGATTCATGCCTGGAAACGGATTACGATGTTCCATGGCGTTGACCATGCACCGTGTCCCGCATTCAAGCAAGCACGTCACCCGTGTGGACAAGGCCATCGTGCCCACTAACTCGCCTACCGTGGGCAAAGCTCACCCGTTCACCACATTCACCGGTGTCCCACCCAAAAACGCCTTCAAGTTCGCGGCGGTGATGTCGATGAGGCGGGCGCGTGATTCGCGGCTAGCCCAGGCGACGTGCGGGGTGATGAGGCAGTTTTTCGCGCTGAGCAGTGGATTGTCCGCTTTCGCGGGCTCCACCGACAGCACGTCGAGTCCAGCACCGGCGATGCGGCCTTCGTTCAAGGCCTGGGCCAACGCGGCTTCATCCACGAGCGGACCACGGCCAGTGTTGATCAGGAATGCCTCGCGTTTCATCAAACCGAGCGTGCGCTCGCCGATGAGATGCTTCGTGGCATCGGTCAGCGGGCAGTGCAGGCTGATCACGTCCGACTGGCGGAAAATGTCGTCGATCTCGGCAGCTTGGACGCCTGCGGGCGGCGCTTCCCTCCAAGTGCGCTTTGAAGCGAGCACCTTCATGCCAAAAGCGACACCGATGCGCGCCACGGCGCTGCCGATTTCGCCGTAGCCGATGATTCCCAGCGTGCGGCCGGACAGTTCGATGATCGGATGGTCCCAGAAGCAGAAATCGGGACATTTCGTCCATCCGCCCTGCTCCACGCTCTTCGCCGCATGGCCGACGTGGTTCGTCAGCTCCAGCAGCAGCGCGATGACATGCTGCGCCACCGCCGGCGTGCTGTAGCCCGGCACATTCGTCACGATGATGCCGCGTTCCTTCGCCGCCACGACATCGACAATGTTAAAGCCCGTGGCCGTGACGCCGATGTATTTCAAATCCGGCAGCGCGGCGATGATTTCACGCGTCAGCGGCGACTTGTTCGTGATCACGATCTCCGCACCGGCACAACGAGCCACCGTTTGATCCAGCGGCGTGCGCGGATGGACTTCGCAAGGAGCGATGGCTTCGAGCGGCTGCCAGGAAAGGTCACCAGGGTTTGCGGTATGGGCGTCGAGAAGAACGATTTTCATAAAGGGGCGGCATCGTTAGCCGAAAAAACAGAATTTTGGGAGAAAAAGTCATCACCTGACGATAATGCTGCCGCCATGCGCCCAACCTTGCTCTCCCTCCTCTCTTTCGTCTGTCTGTTTGCCACCTGCGTCATCGCCGAGGACGTGAAGCCCCTCAAAGTCCTCATGGTCTGCGGCGGTTGCTGTCACGACTACGAAAACCAGAAGCTGATCCTCAGCGAGGGCATCCGCGCCCGGGCGAATGTCGAATTTACCATCGTGCATGAGGAAGCGCGGGTGAAGGATGACCGCACGCATCAGATCAGCATCTACAAAGAGGCTGGCTGGGCGAAAAAGTATGACGTGGTGCTGCACAACGAATGCTTCGGAGCGGTGACAGATGTGGCGTTCGTCGATGGCATCGCCAAGGCGCACTTTGACGGCGTACCCGCCGTGATGCTGCACTGCTCCACCCACAGCTACCGCACGGCCAAGACCGATGAATGGCGCAAGTGTGTGGGCCAGACCTCGATGAGCCACGAGAAGAACCGCGACCTCAAAGTGCGCAACGTGGCCGATGCCCACCCCATCATGAAGGCTTTCCCCAAAGAGTGGCTCAACCCCAAGGACGAACTCTACAAAAACGAAAAACTCTGGGAGAACTTCGTGCCGCTGGCCACCGCCTACGGCGAGGATACCAAGAAGGACCACCACGTCATCTGGACGAATCATTACGGTGCCGCCCGCGTCTTCGGCACCACACTTGGCCATGGCAATGCCACGATGCAGGATCCCGTTTACCTCGACCTCGTCACCCGCGGCCTGCTCTGGGCCTGCGGCAAGCTCGACGAGAATGGCAAGCCCCTTCCCGGCTACGAGACGAAGCAGAAGTGAGCCGCCGCTCCAAAACGAAGCCGTGGCTTGAGGTTGGAGAGCAGATGGTTATGTTTTCGGCATGAAAACGACCTTGCTCTTATCCCTGCTCGCTCTTTTCACCCTTGGCTCCTGCCGTGGTGGCGGCGGGCCGGCCACACGCATTGGTCGCGGCATCGACCACGGTGTTTATAAAACCGGCAGCGTGGTGAAGCGCGTCGGGCGCAGCATTGAGAACGCGGCGCGGTAAAACCTCGTCCGCATGCTCCCCCCCAGCACCATTTTCATTGTTGGCCCCACGGCTTCAGGCAAATCCGCGCTGGCGGCGGCTCTTGCGGAACAGCTCGGCGGAGAGATCGTCAATGCGGACGCCTTCCAGCTTTATGCAGGCATGGACATCCTGACGGCCAAACCCTCCGCAGTCGAGATGGCACGCGTGCCGCACCATCTTTACGGCGTGCTACCGCTTACCGAATCCTGCGACGCGCAGCGTTATCACTCGCTCGCTTTGCCGGTGATCACGGACATTGCACAACGCGGCCATGTTCCCATCATCGTCGGTGGCTCGGGGCTTTACATCAAGGCGCTGACTCACGGCCTCTCTCCCCTGCCCGCCGCTTCTCCCAGGCTACGAGAGCATTTCAAGCACCTCAGCCCTGATGAAAAAATCGTCTGGCTGATCCAGCGCGACCCCGAGGCCGCCACCACCGTGAACCTGCGCAATCCGCGCTACGTTGAACGAGCGCTGGAAATCTGCCTGCTCACCGGACGTCCGCAGTCGGGCCTGCGGCGCTCCTTTGCGGACAACGAGCCGCAGGTGAACGGCGTCATCCTCGACTGGAACCGTGAAACACTCTCTGCACGCATCAACCAGCGCACCGAGGCCATGTTTGAGGCTGGATTGATCGCCGAAGTCGCCGCGCTTGGCGAACTCTCTCCCACCGCTGAAAAAGCCATCGGCATTCGTGAGGTGCGTGAACATCTGGCAGGCCGCATGTCCCTCGCAGACACCGTCGCTGCCATCCAGCAGGCCACGCGGCGTTACGCCAAGCGGCAGATCACCTGGTTTCGCCGGGAACGTTGCTTCCAAACGATTTGCCTCGATTCCCATCCGGCGGCACAATACGCATACAACGTCGTTCTCTCAGCGCTCGCGATTCGTCATTCTGATTTCGTCCTTCCCCAATGCCCCCGCCCGTCCAGCCCGTCCGTCCAGTCTTCGTCAACTTAGGCCCCCGCAGCTACCTTGTTCAGGTGGGGCGCGACCTTTTGAAGACGCTCGGAGAGGAAGTGAACAAGAAGATGCCGGACCGCGTGAAATGTGCCGTCGTCACGGACTCGAATGTCGGCCCTCTTTATGCCGAAACCGTGATCAAGAGCCTGCGGGCCGTCGGCAAGGAGCCGCATCTCATCACCGTGCCAGCGGGTGAATCTTCCAAGTCGCTCTCGTGGAGTGAATCCGTGCTCGGTGAGATGGTGCGCTTCGGTTTGGACCGCAAGAGCTTCCTCGTGGCCCTCGGAGGCGGTGTCATCGGCGATCTAGGCGGCTTCTGCGCTTCGATTTATCAACGCGGCATCCCCTACGTCCAGGTGCCGACGACCGTGCTCTCGCAGGTGGACAGCTCCGTCGGCGGCAAGACTGGTGTGAATCTTCCTCATGCCAAGAACATGGTCGGCTGCTTCCACCAGCCCGTTCACGTCATCGCCGATCTCGACACGCTCAATTCACTGCCGAAACGCGAGTGGAACGAGGGCTTCGCCGAGATCATCAAACACGCCTGCATCCGTGATGCGTCGATGTTCACCGCCATCAAAGACGTGGCCGAGGGTAAAGGAGACATCGTCGGCCTCATTCGTCGGAACATCGCCATCAAAGCCGTCATCGTGGAAGCTGACGAGTATGAAACCATCGGCACCCGGGCCTTGCTGAATTTCGGGCACACCCTCGGCCATGCGATTGAGGCGGCCGCTGGTTACGGCAAGCTACTTCACGGCGAGGCCATCAGCCTTGGCCTGCGCGCCGCCGCGTGGCTCTCGGCGCAGATTGCCGACCTCACCGCCGAGGATTACGAGCGCGTCGTGGCTCTGCTGAAGCTCTTCGACCTTCCCGTCCGCCTGCCCGATGACTTCAACACCGAGACCATCATGCGGATCGCCCGCATGGACAAAAAATTCGAGAACGGCAAGATCCGCTTCGTGCTCCTGCGCAAGATCGGCGACGCCTACGTCAGCAAGGACGTGCTGGAAGGCCATCTGAAGCAGGCGCTCGACGAGTTGAGAAAGTGATCAACTTGAAACCTGAAACTTGAAACTGAGCGGATGCGCTTCCTGTCTCCCGCCAACCTTCACCTCCTCTGGCTTGCGCTGATCCCGCTGGCACTTTGGTTGTTCCGTCGGCAGGCGAAGCGGGTGCCGGTTTCGACGCTGCTGTTCTTCAAATCGCTCGCGCGTGAGCATCAGGAGTCCGCGTGGCTGCGGCGCATCAAAAAATGGCTCTCGTTGCTGCTCACGCTGCTGGTGCTGATCTTCGCCATCCTCGCCCTTGCACGTCCGAGCAGTGATATTTCCGCCGACTCACCCGGCGCGGTCGTCATCGTCGTTGATCACTCGGCCTCGATGGCCGCGAAGGATGCCCAAGGCCGCACGCGGCTTGATGATGCGAAACGGCTGGTGAAGGACCGCATCCGCTCGCTGCCGGATCAGGTCGTGCTTTCGCTCGTTGCCTTCGATGCACGGCCCCATGTGCTGCTTTCCCGCAGCCGCAACCGCCGTGAGTGCCTGCGATTGCTCGATGAACTGAAACCTGTGCCCGTCGAGGGCAAGACCGAGGCCGCCTTGAATGTCGCCAAACGTCTCGCTGATCTCGAATCACGCTCCCGCATCTGGCTGGCCGCTGATTCGAGTATTGAAGATGCCGCGGTCGATTCGATTCCCGTCGCATTGACCGAGCCGCTCAACGTCGGCATCACGGGTTTTCAAATTCGCCATAGCCCGCTCGCACGCGATCGCTACGAGGCCTTCGTTAAGGTCAGCGCTGCTGCCAGCAACCCGGCTAAGACCACCTCCACGCTCGAAATCACCCTCGCAGGCCGCATTGCCCAACTGCGCGAGCTTGAACTCGCACCCGGCGAGTCCAGCGCGCTAATCCTGCCGCTCGAAGGTCTGCGCGGACAGCAGATGGAGATGCGCTTGAAGACTACGGGAGATTGTTTCGGCTGGGATGACGGACTGGCCGCGCCGCTGCCCAAAACGAAGCCCCTCAATGTCGCATGGTTCGCTGAAAAACCCGATCCTTTCACCGAACTCGCGCTTTCATCGCTCATCGAAGCGGGTCGCATCGAAATGAAGAAGGGTGATCCCGCAGCCTGGCCGCCCAAGGAGCAGCCGGATGTCTATGTCTTCGAAAACTGGCTGCCGAAAGAGTGGCCTGCGGATCGTCCGGTGATCGCGCTCACGCCTTTGACCAACTCCGGCCCGCTGCGCACACGCGTCATGCGTGGCGTGCCGCATGACAGCGTGCGTGCCGTGCAGCCGGATCATCCCGTGCTCTTCCGCGCCAGCAGCAGCCGTATCGCCGTCACACAAACAACGGTGCTCGATCTGCCGGCGTCTTTGGAGCCGCTGTGGATCGCAGGCACGGAGCCGGTGCTCGCCGCCGGTGAGTTCAACGGCCAGCGGCTTGTCGTCACGGCCTTTTCACCCGCCCAGTCCGAGCAACTCGCGCTGCTGCCTTCCTTCCCG
>CAXNGR010000178.1:0-7222 GCA_964201265.1 Verrucomicrobiaceae bacterium | reverse complement strand
GGGCGTGAGATGCGGGGCACGACGATTACACTGACTGACCTGAATCAGAACTATGCACTTCCAATACCGGAAAAGCTCAAAGCTATACTCATGGAGGAATATGGCCGCGAACCGGACTTTGCTATCTCAGTAAATGGCGAACGCCTCGGCGTGGAAGATCTGCGAGGCCAACACTTTACGAAACAGGATCATGTCGATGGGGCCGGCGAGGTGAGTATTTCGTTAAATGTCTCCGATGGGACTAAAAAATATCGGCGCCCAGGCATCGTCCTCAAGGTTGATGGAAAAGTTGTGGGCAAGCCCTCTGACTTTGGGCTTTCTGACGATCCAGAGGTGCCAGAGAAGCTCTTGAAGAAGGTTTATGGAGAAGTCGAGGTGAGCGGATGGGATGGGGCTGTAACGGCAGACTGGAGCACAGTGATTGAGAACAGCAAACCAATGATTGCACTACAACCCGTGGTGCAGAGCTTTCTCAAACAAGCTATCGAGCAGACTTGGCAGAAAGAAGTGCAACTTCAGAAAGCAAGGCTTGCCAAAGAAATCAAACTTCGACTAGCACATCTGCCTGAATACCGCAGGCAGTATGCCCAAGAAGCCCTTGATCGTGTGCTTCGTCGATTCTACGGCGAGAGCGATGACAAAGTTCAAACTGTGGTAAACGTCGTCATTGATGCCTTTGAAAAAGATGAGTATTTCGAAGTGCTGAGACAGTTGGACGAAAGCAAAGATCGAGACGTGGAAGCCATCGCGGATGCTTTACAGGTCTTTGGGCTCGTTGACATGGCTGTCGTCGCTAAACAAGCTCGGGGGAGAATGCGCCTTCTTGACCACTTGGAGACAATCGTGCGGGATGAGCGCACACTCGAGAAAACAGTTCACGATGTGATCGAAAAAAACCTTTGGGTTTTAGCACCTCATTTTGCACAACTGAAGTCCAATCAAACCCTGAAGACCACTGTCGAGGCATTCACTGACAAGGCATTTCAGGGCAGGAAGGGTGATTTGCGCCCTGACCTCTTGTTAGCAAGCAGGGTTGATGGTGGCCACCTCCTTATTGAGTTCAAAAGACCGTCGATTCCGATAACAAGACTACATCAGGCCCAAGCCCAGGAGTATCGAGATGAATTGAGGTCAGTCTTTCCATCCATTGAGATTCTAGTTATCGGTAAAGGACGGGACGCTGGGGTTTTGAAATCAGAAGACCCACCCGGTATGCAGGTCTTTAGCTATCTCGAACTGGTGTCGAACGCTAGAGATCGGCTTGCATGGCTCGTCGATGATTTAAAGCAGGCGTAGTCAAATTGGCAGATTCGCAAAGTCGGGATCACCCCAGCCATGAGCAAACCTAAACCCACCACCAGCACCCGCGCCAACAAGAAGGCCGAGATCTCTCTCGTGCGCTCCTCAGCGGCGGAATACCTCACCTTTGTGGCGGGCAGCGGGCAGGGTGGCGTAGAGGCTGTTTATGCGGATGAGAACGTCTGGCTCAGCCAGAAGATGATGGGGGTGCTCTATGGTGTTGAGACTCAAACCATCAACTACCACCTGAAAAAGGTCTTCGCGGACAGCGAGGTTGAGGAAGACTCAGTTATTCGAAATTTTCGAATAACTGCCACCGATGGCAAAACCTACGCCACCCAGCACTACAGCCTAGCTGCGATCATCGCCGTGGGCTACAAGGTGAACTCGGAGAAAGCGGTGCAGTTCCGCAAGTGGGCCACGGGCATCATTGAGTCGTTCACGATCAAGGGCTACGCGATGGATGACGAGCGGCTGAAAAATGACGGCTCCATCCTGACCAAGCAATACTTCGAGGAGCAGCTCCAGCGCATCCGCGAGATTCGTCTGAGCGAGCGGAAGTTCTACCAGAAGATCACCGACATCTACGCGACCTCGATTGATTACGATGTCACGGCAGCGGCGACGAAGCGGTTCTTTGCCACGGTGCAAAACAAGCTCCACTGGGCTATTCACGGGAAGACTGCGGCAGAGGTCATCGTCTCCCGCGCCGATGCCACGAAGGACCGCATGGGGCTGATGACGTGGAAGGATGCACCCAGCGGCAAAATCCAGAAGTTCGATGTCGTGGTGGCGAAGAACTACCTGACGGAAAACGAGATGGCGCAACTCGAGCGTCTCGTCTCCGCCTACCTGGATGTGGCCGAAAGCATGGCGCTGCGTGAGATTCCGATGACCATGCAGGACTGGGAAACCCGCCTCAACCGCTTCATTGCCGCGACGGATCGTGAGATATTGCAAGACGCAGGCAAGGTCAGTGCGGAGATCGCGGAGGCCCATGCTCAGAGCGAGTTCGAGAAATATCGCATCGTCCAAGATCGCCTCTTTGAATCGGACTTTGACCGGATGCTCAAGCAACTGCCGCCGGAGGGTGACGAACTCTGACAGAAGGTAGAACCTCTACCATGACCACTCTCGTCCCGCCAACTTGCCCCACCCCATGAATCGTCGTCGCCTTCTTCAACTCGCCGCTCTCACTCCTCTCGGAGCCGCCACATCCCATGCGGCCTACTCGCCGCTCCCGCGCACAGGCAAAGCACGCTTCACGCCGACGCTGAATGCGTATTCCTTCCTCGAACAGCTCAATGCGAACCTCGCTGATCCCAAGACGGGCATCGACCTCTTCGGCGTGTGCGAATTCTGCGTGAGGCATGACATCGAGGCCGTGGATCTCACCGGCTACTTCTTCCCCGGTTATCCGAATGCACCGTCGAGCGACTACATCGCCCGCATCAAGCGCTACACGCATGATCGCGGCATCACGATCAGCGGCACGGGCGTGAAGAACGACTTCGCCACGGCGGACAAGGCGGTGCGTGCCGAGGGTGTGGCTTTGACGAAGCTGTGGATCGAAGTCGCGGCACGGCTCGGTGCGCCAGTGGTGAGGGTGTTTGCCGGGCCGCAGCAGAAGAATCCGAAGGACTGGCAGGGTGCCGCGGGTGGTGCCTCGCGTGACGAGGTGGAGAAGTGGATGGCCGAGGCGCTGCGCGAGTGCGCCGAGCATGGCGAAAAACAGGGCGTCATCGTCGCCGTGCAGAATCATGGCGACTTCCTCAGCACCGGCTCGGAGCACGTCAGCCTCCTGAGGCGCGTCGATCATGCCTGGTGCGGTGCACTCGTGGACACCGGCAAATACTTCACCGAAGACCCGTATGCCGACATCGCGATGATGGTGCCGCACGCGGTGAACTGGCAGATCAAGGAAACCATCGGCAGCAGCCTCAAAACCCCGCCCACCGATTTCAAGAAGCTCGCCAAGATCATCCACGACGGCGGCTATCGCGGCTTCGTGCCGATTGAAACACTCTCCATGGGTCGCAAAGACTACGACCCCGCCGCCGAAGTCGTCAAAGTGCTCACAGAGATGCGTGCGGCGATCACGAAATTGAAGTGACACGCTGTTTCCACATCCTCCTCCAACCATGAAATGCATCGTTTTACTCCTCTGTTCTCTCGTTTGTCCGGTTTTCGCCGCCGAGCCCATTCGCGTGCTCGTGTGGGATGAGCAGCAGCCGGAGCAAAAGCAGGGCTATGGCGAAAAGTTCCTCGGTGAGACGCTCGCGGCGCATCTGACGAAGCTGCCGGGTCTCGCCGTGAAGACGGCGAAGCTCGACGAGGCGGATCAAGGGCTGAGCGATGCCGCACTGGATGCAACGGACGTGCTCATCTTTTGGAGTCATCGTCGTGCGAAGGAGCAGGATGATGCGCGGGCGGAGGCGGTTGTGAAACGGGTGAAGGACGGGAAGCTCGGCTTCATCGGACTGCACTCGGCGCATTGGGCGAAGCCGTTTGTGCGGCTCATGCAGGAGCGGGCAAAGGCGGATGCGGTCCAGGCTTTGCCCGAGGCGGAGCGGGCGACGGCAAAGTGGGAGTTCGTCAATGAAGCGCCGTATTACAAGCTCATCGGGCGTGCGTCGCGGATCACGCCGTATGTCGAGAAGGTCGAGGGCGCGGTGTGGCGGCTCACGCTGCCGCAGTGTGTGTTTCCCGCGTATCGGAACGACGGCATGCCCTCGCACGTCACCACGCTGCTGCCGCAGCATCCCATCGCCGCTGGTTTGCCCGTGCAGTGGGACATTCCGCGCACGGAGATGTATGGCGAGCCCTTCCACGTGCCGCCGCCGGATGAAGTCGTGTTCGAAGAAAAGTGGGACAAAGGCGAGCACTTCCGCAGCGGCTGCGTGTGGAGTGTGGGCCAGGGCCGCGTGTTCTACTTCCGCCCCGGCCACGAGACCTATCCAATCTTCCAGCAAGCGGAGACGCTGCGGGTGATTGAAAACGCGGTGCAATGGTTGGGTGATGCTATCACGCGATAAATCGGCCATTTCGCCCCGCTGCATTGCCGTTGGCGAAAAGAGTGATTTGCGTTCAAACACTGATCTCATGCCACGACGCCTGCTTTTGCTTCCGCTTTGCCTTTTGACCTCAATCACCATCGCCGCCGAGCCGTCGCTGGTTGATTGGATGCCGCGGGTGGAGGATCAAACGGGGCTTTGGTGGGTGAATGGGCCACCGACGATGTTTCAGCGAGCGGAGCGGACGAAGGAAGAGATCCTCGGGTTGCAGTTTGGGAAGCAGACGATGCTTTTCGACACGCGCCGCGTGCGGCCGGTGGAGGGCGAGTGGGAGTGTGTGGTGATCGTGGAGGGCCGGCGGTTTGTTTGCAACGGGCACACGCAGCCGGAGGACGAGTGGCAGCAGCCGGTGCGCTTCGTGGAGAGCGGGCGCTTTTTTCAGCGCGTGGTGATCGAGGGGCTGACGTTTGCGGATGCGGAAGGAAGGGCCTTCAATGGCACGGCGCGGCTGGAGATCAGCGCGTGGCCGGACAGGCTGGCGTTTCGTCTGGAGAGTGAAAGCGAGGCGGTGATGGAGTTGCGACATGGAGGGAACAAGGTGAGCGGCAGTCGCAGTGTGTTGCTGGAGGTGGTCGCGAGTGCTTCGAAGGCCGTGGTGGAGTCGGAACTGGTGGTGACGCGGGATGAGGCGCTGGGTTGCCATCGGCTGTCGCTGCCGGAGGAGCGGTGGAGCAATGCGGGCGGCACGTATTACCCAGAGGAGCATCTGGATCGCATCGACCGCTGGCGTGTGACGCTGCGCAACGACACCGACGAGCCCACGGTGGCGCGATTGATGTTCACGCAGGAGAAGCATCTGCCGATCACGGGCTTCACACCGATGCTTTGCGAGCCTGATGGCACGCCGACGGGCATTCCGGTGCAGATTTCGAAGAACTGGCACATTCGCGCGGAAAAGGGCCGACTGCCGCATGACGGGCAGTGGTTTCATGGTTTCGCGTGGGTGCGTGTGCCGCCGAAGTCGCGACGCGAGCTCGTTTTCCAGATGGTGCATGCTCGCTACGGCGGCGTGTGTGCGGCCTCCCATGCGCAGCTCTGCCTCATCGGCTGGGGGCACAATCAATTCTGGGATCAGGCGGCGGTGGGTAGCTTTGGCGAGAGCATCTGCTTCGAGCCGGGACGTGTGCAGCGGCGCTGCTTCATCACGGACGTGCGTCCGCTCATGACGCTGCCCGTCGAAGCAAAGGCGAAACGCTGGGGCTGGGCCGAGAACTGCGGCGGCGGCGATTTTCTCATGTGGAAGGACGCGCAGGGGCGCTATCAGGAGATGAAGGGCACGCGCACTGAGTATCGTGCGCAAGGTCCGTGCCTCACGGATGTGAGCTACCGCGAGGAATCGAGCGGCGGCGAGATCGCGGCGCGCATGGATGTGTCCGTGCCCGCGGCGAACGATCATCTGCGCACCTTTCTGCGACTGCGCTACGACGTGCGAAAGCCGGTGCGCTGGCAAAGGCTCGCGTTTTTCCAGCTCGGCGCGGATTTCTACAACGACGTGCCCGCGCGTCGCGTGGCCATAGGCGATGTCACCGGCCTGCGTGAAGAATGGGAGCCGCGTCGCGCGAAAGATGAGGTTGATCGCACCGCGTTGCTGCTCGCTGGCGAGGGCGCGTGGGTCTCCGTGCATGGCGTGGAGCGTGCCGTGCTGAAGAAAGGCCACGCTGCGGCGACTCGCGGCCTCATCGTGCACTCGTGGCGTGCCGTGCTCGGTGGCAAACCCGCCGCGCCGCATCTCGCGACGTTTTGCACCGAGTGGGGCAAGAACAATCACCGCACCGCCGTCGAGCTCGCGCCACCGCCTGGCATCAGCGAGTTGCAGCCCGGTGATTTCGTCGAGGCGGAGCTGGAACTCGTCATCTTCCCCGCCGATGCCGCCGGTTACTACGGCCCGGATGCCAAGCTGCGTGACATGCTCTCCCACGATGCCGACACCTGGCGTCCCGTGCATCGAGAGGCGCACGGCAATGCGCTGAAACCCATCGCGAAACGCGGTGAGATCACGAACAGCTATCCGCTCGTCGTCGCGGTCGATGACGAACAGCGTGCGCAAGTCATCGTAAAAGGCGGACTCGGGCATGTGCCGGTCACTTTTGCCAATCTGAAGTCACCGAAGGGCCATCGCGTACTCGTGAATGGCCAGCCGGTCGCGCATTGGCAGACGAATTGGGACGCCGCGACGCAGCGCTGGCAAATCGTCTGCAATGTCGCTGCGGGCGAAGATCGCGAGTTGGAGATCGTGCTAGAAGCAGCCCCATAGAGCCATCCGGTCTCCTAACTGGCTTCGTGACTCTTGATCGACAGGAGAATGAATGGATTCTCCTGCACCAATCTTCACCGCGAATCACGCCACGATCTCGCTCACGACTCGGCCATGCACGTCGGTCAGGCGGAAGTCGCGGCCAGCGTGGCGGTAGGTGAGTTTTTCGTGATCGAGGCCGAGGAGGTGGAGGATGGTGGCGTGCCAGTCGTGGATGCTGACCTGGCCGGCGATGGCTTCGTAGCCGTAATCGTCGGTGAGGCCGTAGCGGGCTCCACCTTTCACGCCGCCGCCGGCCATCCACATGGTGAAGGCTTTGACGTTGTGATCACGGCCGTCCTGGCCTTCGGCGTGAGGGGTGCGGCCAAACTCGCCGCCCCAGATGACGAGGGTGTCTTTGAGGAGGCCGCGTGATTTCAAATCAGTGAGCAGGCCGCGCAAAGGAAGGTCCACGGCGGCACAGCTCGCGGGCAGGGCCTCGCCGAGATTGAAATGATGATCCCAGTCCCCGTGATTGATTTCGACGAAGCGGACACCAGCCTCGATCATGCGGCGTGCGAGCAGGCATTTGCGGCCAAAGTCGTCGGTGGTGGGT